>DATGFY010000251.1:0-4023 GCA_035308785.1 Bacteroidota bacterium
GCTGTGCACATTGCAACGACCGCCATGCCTCCGGGCATCCATCCGAACAATGCCTGTACAAAATTCATCAAGCGTTGCGGCGCCTTGCTGTCTGCCAGGACGTGTCCGGCAAACGTAAACAATGGAATCGCAATCAGTGCGGGAAAATCGGCGAGGCGGTAGAGTTCGACGATGAGCGCGGCGGTATCGATGCCCGCGGAATGAAACGCAAGAAGCGCTATTGCCGCTATAATCGTAAAGAGCGGCGTTCCGGCAAGCGCCAGCGCCAATAAGAGTAGGCCAATGACGACGAGTTCCATTGGAGTTACTCGGTCAGGCTATCGGGCAAAACCTCGCCCTTAATTCCGGAAGCAAAATCTATTATCGCGCGCAAGATGAATTGCGCCATGATAATGAAAAATCCGATCGGAACGATTAATTCGATAACATACGTGGGGACATTCAAAAACGCAATTGCATCGCTCTCTGATTGCACGAAGGTAATGCTCGCATAGCCGAGGAAGCCGCAGATTACCGCTGCAAACAAAGATGAAAGCGCCTCGAACCACACTCGCTGACGTTTTCCCAAGAAACGTGTGAGGATATCGATGTGAAAATGTTTGTCCTCGCGGGTCGCAAGCGCAGCGCCTAAGAACCCTACCCACATCACGAGATTGCGTGCGGCGATATCTGCCCATCCAATTCCGTAATTGAAGAAAAATCGCAAGGCAACTTCGAGTACCGCCAGCGAGAGCATCAAGAGAAAGACCACGATCAATGCCGCGCGGACCAACTGCGTCAGAGCATTATCGATTGCAGAAACGACTTTCATTTAGGAAAGATTCTAATCGGTTCTTGATTTAGTAAACATTGTAAATATACTTTGTTTTGGGGTGGGGAGCAAAATTTTGGGAGAAACAAAAAAGGGCAACCGAAACGGTCGCCTTTTCTTGGCTTCTGGGGTGCAGCCGATGAGACCGCAATAGGTTTTGAGTTAACGCGCGGCTATTAGAACTTTACAAGCAACGCTAGATTCAAACGGTTCTCGCTGGTCTTCAGATCGGGGAAGAACCCGGGAATATTTGAACCGGGAGGCCCTGAGTCCCCGGTAAACGGCGTAACGCCTCCCGGTCCGGCAAAGTAAGGAACATTTGCCTGCCGATGGTTGTACTCGATCCGAAACGTTGTGTAATCATCGGGCATATAATCGAATGTCAGCGTCATATCCCATGCTTTGAATTGATCTCCGGGGTTTTCGGTAAAATACGGCGTCCCGGAAAATGCCGTCGCGCCATTGATGGGGGGCATGAGAACGAGGTACCTGCCCGGGTTCGTGATACCACCGCCGCCGATCGTGACACCATACTTGTCATGATCGAACCACAATCGGTTGTATATCATGCCCCCGAGGAAATATTGCGCGGGTCCGTTCGGAGAATCGCTCAAGCCGCTAACGCCTCCGCCGTCTTCCCAACCGATGTCTCCTGTGATGGAGAAGGCTGCCTTGCTGATCGATTGCGATTTATCCTGATAATAACGGTATTCAACGCTATTGTCGCTATGGATGCGGTAGCGGTTGGGGATGCCGAGCCAATCGTGTCCGTAATAGCCATTCGATACAAATGAAAAAGTTTCTTCCGGCCGCCACATTACTTGGAATCCTACTCCGGGGGCAGAGTTAAACATGCCGTACGATTGCCAACCGTTGATGATCCATGGTTCGATCTTCAGCTTATCGCTCGGGTAGATTTGAACGCGCACGCCATTGAAGAACCACGGCGTATTCGATGAGACATAGGATGGCTGATACGCCCAGTTATCGAAATTGTAATAGCCGAACAGACCTACATACGACATGAAGATTCCCGCCTCAAAATTGATCCCGTTCCAAACATCCCAATGGTAGCCGCCGTAGGCCTCGGAGACGTACCGGTAAGCGTCGGAGAGATCCCATTGCCCGCGTGCTGGGCTTGCATCGTTCCTCGGCGTCATAGTAGAATACATTCCAAACTGCGTCATCAACCTGCCGATGGCGTGGCCGACGTGAAAATCGCCCCCAACGCCGAGTTGCTGGACCTGTATTTCATTCGTGCGCCCGCTTTCAGATGTTCCGACGAGAGTGTGATCGTTCGGTTGATTGAAATCCTCGATATACGAAACATCCGCGCGGAATTCACCGGTGAAATATTTCGAATCGAATACCGATGAGTTTTGACGCGTGTTGCCGTTGAGCCACGTGAAATCGCCGTAGGCAAATGGGGCAGGAGCTTGCGCAACGGTGTCCGTCTGCGCGTTCGAAATGCTAACAGAAAACAGGACGAAAAATACGATAGCAGTTTTCATTTGTGTGTTGATTTGAATGATACAATTGTTGACGAAATATGAATGTCAAATATGAAGAAATCGGCTGGTTTATCAAATAAAAAAAGCATAAAAAAGAACCCGCCCCTAATCTTGAATAGTCGTCTGTTTTCTTGTTATTCTTGCCATTTTTCCGTACTTTTAAGCGTCATTTATCACATTCATATTGAAATATTCCTCAGTTCTGGTTTTGTTCTGGGAATTCCATTGTTCTCCAATCGAACGGTAAAATAAAGCCCTTCCACGTTTGAATCCGATGCCAACACATATAGATTTTAGTTCGATGTTGCCCCTGCTTTTTGTTACGGGGTTTTCATTCATCGTCCTTATATCAGAAGCGCTCGTCAAGAAAAGCGAACCGGTGAGCTATTGGCTTTCACTAATCGGGTTGGCAGGCGGAATTGTTCTTGCTGTTTCAGGGTTTTCTGTGAAGTCAGATTCATTTTCTTCGATGCTTACATCGGGCGGTTACGGGAATTTCTTTTCAATCCTGTTCCTTGTTTCGGCTCTCGTTACGGTTGTTCTTTCGCGCGATTATATCCGAACGACGCATTCCGATTTCGGCGAATTCTATCTATTGATCATTTTCGCGGCAATTGGGATGATGCTGATGGCCTCCGCCGCAGACCTCATCGTGCTGTTTCTTGGACTCGAGCTGATGTCGATCTGCCTTTATGTCCTTGCGGGCTTTTTCCGAAAGAAACTCAAGTCGAACGAGTCATCTTTTAAATATTTTGTTCTTGGCGCATTTTCGACAGGGTTCCTTCTGTATGGAATTGCGCTCATTTACGGCGCGTCACATTCTACGAATATCGCCCGCCTCGCCGCCCAATTGCCGATGCTTGCGACATCGAAATTATTCTTTGCCGGACTTGGATTGGTGTTGATTGGGCTCGCGTTCAAAATAGCTGCGGTGCCGTTCCACATGTGGGTGCCCGATGTGTATGAAGGCGCCCCAACAACAATTACCGGGTTCATGTCCACCGGCGCAAAAGCTGCTGCGTTCGCCGCATTGATCATGATATTCAATTTTCCGCCGTTCCATCTTCCGAACATCCGCGAAGGTCTTGCGCTTCTCGCCGCGGCCTCGATGATCCTTGGCAATGTTGTGGCAATATCCCAAACGAATATCAAGCGCATGCTGGCATATTCCAGCGTCGCTCATGCGGGATATATGCTTGTCGGCCTTGCTGCAATGAATCAACTTGGCCGCAACGGCATCATATTTTACCTTGCGGCCTACACGATGATGAACCTCGGCGCATTCGGAATCGTCTCGTTTTTGGAAAGAGACAGCGACGAAAATCTGCAGATTGAAAGCTACGCTGGTCTTGCCACACGCCGACCCGTACTCGCCGCATTGATGGCGGTGTTTATGCTTTCGCTTTCGGGATTGCCGCCTTTCGGCAGTTTTTTCGGGAAGTATTACATCTTCCTTGCCGCGGTGGATTCGCAGCTTACCTGGCTTGCAATCCTTGCAGTACTCACGAGTGTAATCGGAGTCTATTATTATTTGCGGGTGGTGGTCGTAATGTATTTCAAAGAGGGGGTAGCGGGTGAAACGCCGCTGCCTTCGTATTTCAGCCTTGCGGCAGTCTCTCTCACCGCCATGGCAATTCTCTATCTCGGAATCTTTCCCTCTTCCGTGCTGGATACGATCCAGCGGCTATTCTAATCATTGTA
>DATGFY010000252.1:0-4776 GCA_035308785.1 Bacteroidota bacterium
CGTCGATGCGGCTCGGCCCCCTCCTTTATCCTCCCCCGCAAGCGGGGGAGGATAAAGGAGGGGGCCGCTCGCCTTCCGGCGTTCCACCGCGGCTCTCGCCAAGGAGAGTATCTCATCCCCAAGGCTCAGCTTCAGGCCAGGCTTCGTGGGACGCGGCACAAGACAGCGTTACCGCCCCTGCCTATCCCAGTTCCAGCGATGCACCTCGCACACCGGTCGTAATGCCGGCAGGCATGATGCCCGGACCGCCCGGGAGCAAAGCTGATGAGGCTTTGCCCGCGGGCACCGCACTCGCCCCCTGCCGGCCGGCATCACCCGGACGGCGTCCTTAGCGGGGCGAGATTCGTCGCATTATGTATCAATATCGGGGACGGCGTCAAGAGGCTATAACCGAAATAGTGACGGATCATGAGATAATTGCGACCCCACCATGCCCCACGCGGAACAGCTGAAGGCTGCCATGGAAATAGACAATTCGATCTTGCAGAAATGTGGTAGAGTTCGGCATGGTCAAGATATTGGAAATCGCGATCAGCAAGATCGCTGCTCTTCCCCGAGGCGGCGCAGGAGCAGCTCGGAAGAGAGCTCTTGGAGCGCTTCGACGCGCTCAAGAATTTGCGCGCTCAAGTCGAGGCCGGTACTGACGAATTGGACGCCGGCCTGGGCGAGGACCTCGATGTAGAAGAGCGTCTCCGTCAGCTTCACAAAGAACACCCCGAAAGAGCCGCGTCGGCGCGAGCATCGGCATGAAGATCAAGGTCGTGGTGCATGAAGCGGAGGAAGGCGGCTTCTGGGCCGAGGTGCCCGCTATTCCGGCTGCGCCACCCAAGGCGAGACCATGGACGAGCTGATGCGCAACCTGCACGAAGCGATCGAAGGGTGTCTTGCGGTCGACGTCGCGGCGCCTCAGCCCGGCGGCAAGGAGCGCATCCTCGAAATCGCCATATGATGACGATCACCGGCCGTAAGTTAAACCCACCTCATGGGAGCGGAAGTGGATCTCGGTGCCTTCGAGCGGCTTGGGCATTCCGAAGTGTCACTACTTCTCGAAGATCCGTGAGCAATCTTTCACCATCCACCGAATTCCTTTCTACTTCGGGAATAACCTTTCGATTCTCGCTATGGAGCGCGAATAGCGCCGCCGGCATATAGTCAGGTTGTCGAGGCACGCGCACAAATCGCAATACGAGACACACAATTATGTATGGATTACCGTCGTCACCAATTCGCTCATAATAGACATAATCAAGAATTTCTGTCTCCCAGCCCCGCTCCGTGGCACTATGCGCAATATCTTTAGGCCAGCCCGAAAAGAAAAATCCCTTTGGATCTCGCACCGGCCATTCGTCAATCCGATCGTCGCCTAATATCTGGTGAACGAGTTTCCGGTAGGACTCAGACCTACCGCAGTTATTTCTTACTAGTTCACGTAAACGATTGACCGCCTCCGGTGGAAAACCTGAGTCGTGCCGACAGGTTACCGTCAAGAGGAATTGATTAATCTCGATACCTTTATTATCGGCGCTTGGCATTCGCTGCCAATCCAGCACTCGTCCAACTGTCTCATTTATTTCAAGCATCCCCGGCGGCCGTGGATAATAATACTGACAAAAATCCAAATTGATGCAGTCATACGGAAAGGTGGCCCTAATTTCCAAGTTCAAACGCTTCATGCGCAATTGCTCGGCGCGTTCCGCCGGAATACTTTCTCCGAACGTTTCAAATTCAAGATCGATACTATCAAGAGTTGGAAACTGTGCAGTATCGTCATCATCCTTAAACAAAAACAACTTCTCAAGACGCCCAAAGAATCCGGCGCCCTCCCGAGAAATCATATCCCTTATCTCGTTGTATTGCTCAAAATCGTACTCACAGAATCTCACCCACTCAATCGCGCCGTTCGCTGGGTCGAGCGTGAGCAAGCCTTCTCTTACCAACATGAATACATCGATCATCGAATTCGCGCACAAAGTAAAGTAGCGTATCGGACGCCTTCCGCCATTCTCCTCGGCTATCCTTTTCCAATGCGGAAGCCAGCACTCAACGCGCTTGCGGTGCTTCTTCAGATCATCCCACCATTTTTCGAATGTCGGCATGAGAGGGCTTATTCCGAGAAGATTTCGGCAAGAAGACTGTAGAACAATTCTCGCCTGGCCGAAGCGCCTCCCTCTAAATTTGCCCGCTCAAAAGCGATCACCAATTTTTCAACTAAAGGGGCGTATTTCCGACGTCGAAAGACGGGTTGGAGCAAAGGATGAGTTTTATCGATTTTAATTTCGCGACCGCGCGATTTAACCTCCACCGGCGTATCGCCAGACCTTTTGGACTCCTCCGTACGTTTTTTTTCTACAAACTCAATTGAATCGACCTTCTCTCCCGTAATTTTTCGATAGCTTTGAAGGAATTGTCGCCTGGTCGCTCGTTCGGCCTTTTCGCGTCGCTTTCGATTTCGCTTCTTTTCCTCTTCCCACGTCTCTGGAAAAAGAAGATCGTGCAATAGATTATGAATATATGCTTGCGTTCGGATGTAGTGCGGGTGCAGTTCATTGAAACTATCCCGGTCAATATTCAGAGCATCATCAAACCCTCTCAAAATGAATAATTCACCGGACACCATGCTATAGCGTGGACCTTCGGCGCGGGGATATTCCATCATCGTGGAATCATATTTTCCTATGGCCACGTTGTTGAGACGTATCAAAATCCCTTGTATGTCGCGCGGGTAGAGACGACCGATTTGCTGGACAAGATAGCCGTTAAAGGCAAGCGGCCGCCCGGCAACGTTCGGCTTTGAGTATTCGAGTTCGTAAAGTCTGAACGTAACATCTGACTTCTCGACAGCGACATTGTGCTTTTTAACTTTGCACTTTTCTTTCCATGCGCCGTCGATCAGCTCGAACTCTTCTACCTCTTCATCCTTGAGATGACATTGCATTGCGGTGTGGCCATCTCTATCTGATGGCAAATATACCGGATGGGCCAACGTGCAATTGTCGACCTGGACCTCGAAATCATATTTCTTGAGTGTCGCCTGTCTCTCACGAACCATCGGCAGATTAAGTGCCAAGTTTCGACCCTCTACCAACGGAAGCGGGGGCGCCAGAGCAAGACCGAAGACTAATTGATCGTAGTCGGCGCATGCATTCAATGAAAGTGTCAACTCGAAGGGATTGTATATTGCCGCCAGGAACTCATCGAATGTCTTATACGGACGTATGCTACCAACAAGTCTCTTGTTTGCGGAACTCTGAAGGGTCGATTTCATTCTCTTTCGAAATTGCTCGCGCAAATGCGCTGTAAAAATCTTCAGTCCTTGCTTCGAGGAATCATATTCCTCCAGTTCGATGTTGTATTTTCCGCCCTCGATATTGTCTTCTGCGCTCTCGGTGATTCTATCCATTTCTTCGCGAGTATAGGGAAGGAACTGTATTGTCGCACGAAACGCACTCTTGCTATCCTTGTGGTGAGCTATGACATCGAACTCAGTGCAAATTTGCGCCAACGATAGAATGCCAAGCCCTAATCTCCCGATTAGGGGACGGCGGTGAACTTTGGTTTCACCACTACTGCTATCGCGTTTATAACTGGCGCCAATCCCACGGTTCATAAGGCGCTTGAATTCGACCGAGGACATTCCAATTCCGTTGTCTTCACAAGACAATGTTTCGAATCTTGGAAAGTCCGTATGTATCCTCGTCAGCGTTGCGTCGGCGTCAAATGCATTAGAAATTAATTCTTTGATAGCACCCGCCGGCGTTCGGTACAGTCCTTGCGAGATGTGACCGAACACTTTGGCCGAGAGCAAAATCGGTTCCCAGGAATCAGCCATTATTACCCGCGCCGCGTAGGACTAACCTTCTTCAGAATTAGCGCGTGTTCCTTGATCAACTTGGAGCCAGTCGACGGCCGACGTTCGCGCCACAGAACTGTATTCTCAACTTCGAAACCACAGTCCTCGGCAAGTTCGCCAAGAAGTTTCGCAGTTGGTATATGAATTCCAAAATACGACGCTTGGTCGCCGACCACTACAGCGTAACGAGCGCGAGGAGACATGACGGTCGAAATGCTTTCAAAGTGTCTCTTCATTCCACCAAAATATTCGCGTATGACGGTAGGGTAGAGACGCGCAAACCCATATGTTTTTCCCTCACACATTTCTTCGACGAGATCAGCCAGTTTGTTGATGCTTATATAGTCCCGAATATAGTCAGTATCCCGATCAGATGTGTAGATGCCTTTCGTGTGCGATCTGATCATATTCTGTTTGATGCCTCGAACGCAATCCTTAGTTGTAATAAAATCCAAAAAGGCCAGCTCCAGCCGAGTATTCCGCGTATAGTCATGTTCTGTGGGATACGGCGGGGACGAGATTGCCGCGTGGATACGTCTAATTCCGTTGGTCCTCAGAACGCCGGCGCAGCCTCGCGCGTCCCCGAGAAATATTCTCGTCCCGCCGAGTTTTTCCGTTTCTTCAATCTTTTCCAGGTCGCGAAGAATCTGAAGAACGTTAGTCTGAAAGACTTTCCACACGTCTACATGTCGCCTACTGCGTCCACGATAAATCTCAGGCCCGTACTTCATATTTCCAATCTTAGTGGAGAGGTCGGAAATTAGCGCCACGAGCAGAACATTCCGAATGGCAGAGGTCGGCGCAACCCGTTTAATTGCGGCTTTCAGCGCTAGAGCGTCATTTAGAGGCCCACGACTGATCCAGCCTCGCGTCAACATTCCTGAATTCTCAAGATAGTGATAGGTTGCGGTGGGCTTTACCCTTTT
>DATGFY010000253.1:0-2559 GCA_035308785.1 Bacteroidota bacterium
CAAATTGATTAACGATCTGCTTCTCGTTTCGCGCGTCGCGACGCAGGGCAAAGAACTGGGGCAGACCGATTTTAACGCCGTTCTGCAAAGCACTCTCGCGAATCTCCGTAAAGCGATCGAAGAGCGCAATGCAGTTGTGACGGCTGACCCGCTTCCCAAGGCGTTCGCCGATGGCACGCAGATGATTCAGTTGTTTCAGAACCTGATTGAGAACGCAATGAAATTCTGCGACGGGAAAAATCCCGAAATTCACATCTCGGCCGCGCAGAACGGAAAAAATTGGATCTTCTCGGTGCAGGACAACGGCATCGGGATCGAGAAAGAATTCTATGAAAGAATCTTTATTATTTTCCAGCGCCTTCACGATAAATCCAGGTACCCCGGGACAGGCATTGGGCTCGCCGTATGCAAGAAGATTGTCGAACGGCACGGCGGCCGCATCTGGGTCGAATCGGAACCCGGAAACGGCGCGACATTTTATTTCACTCTCCCGGCGAAAGGAATCTAATTCGGTATGCCTAATACTATTCAAATCTTGATGGTCGAGGATAATCCCGGCGACGTACGCCTGACGAAAGAATCGCTTAAGAATAACGGCGTGAAACACGTTCTCTATAATGTCGGCGATGGCGTCGAAGCGCTCGATTTTCTTTTTCATCGCGGTAGTTACGCCAACGCCACCCGCCCTGATCTGATTATCCTGGATCTCAATATCCCGAAAAAGAACGGGTTGGAAGTCCTCAAGGAGATCAAAGAGGATCCTTCTCTTCGCCGCATCCCGGTTGTGGTCCTCACCACTTCCGGCGCGCGCGATGACATTATGCGAAGTTACGACATGCACGCAAATTGTTATATCATCAAGTCCGTGAACCTTGATGAATTTATCAACATCGTCCGGTTCGTTGAAAGTTTTTGGCTGGGAATCGTTCGGCTGCCGAAGGAATAACAAAACGTAATACCATGGAACCGCTACTCCCTCATAGGGTTCTTGTTGTTGAAGACAATCCTGGAGACCTGCGTCTTCTTCAAGAAACGCTGCGTCAATCGGCCTCGGGAGATCAATTCGAAATCACCCCTGCGGAGCTTCTCTCCAAAGCGTTGGAGGCCCTTGCCAAAGCCTCTTTCAATCTGATCTTACTTGACCTCGGCCTGCCTGACAGTTCGGGTGTCGATACCTTTCTGAAAATCCATTCGATGTTTCCATCGACTGCGGTCATCGTTCTCACCGGTCTCGATGACCGGTCCAGCGCTCTCAAGGTCGTAAAAGAAGGAGCCCAAGACTACATTGTCAAAGGTAATCTCGATGCCGAAGTCCTCTCTCGTTCGATGCGGCATGCGATCGCGAGAAAAAAGGCGGAAGACGCGGCCCGCGAATCCGAGGAGCGATTCCGCATCGTCGTGGAATCCGCTCCGAATGGGATTGTGTTGACGGACAACAAAGGAATGATTTCTTTGGTCAATTCTCAAACAGAACGGATGTTTGGGTATGCGCGCAAGGAATTGATAGGCCAATCCGTCGAACTGCTGGTGCCCATGGCCGCTCGGGCAAAACATGCGCACCATCGCATGGAGTATGACCCGAAAGCGCATTCGCGTCCGCTCGGCATGGGAAGAGATCTTCACGGCCTGCGTAAGGACGGGAAAGAGTTTCCTATCGAGATCGGTCTCTCGTCAATTGCGACGGGAGGCGGCATTTTAACATTAAGCACAATTGTCGATATATCCGAACGGAAGAAAATGGAAGATTCTCTCCGCGAATCCGCAGCTCGATATCAGCTTTTGTTCGATGCTAACCCTCTTCCCGCTTGGGTGTCCGATCGCGCTTCCATGAAGTTCCTTGCGGTGAATAATGCGGCAGTGGAACACTATGGCTATTCGCGTGAGGAATTCCTTTCCATGACCACGAAGCAGATACGTCCGTCGGAAGAATTTGATCGGTTCGACATTATGTTCGAGCGGCACTATAAAGGCTTGGCTGTCGATCGCGATTGGAAGCATAAGCTCAAAAACGGCGTCGTCATCGACGTCCAGGTCATTTTCCATGATCTGGTGTTCGAAGGCAAAGAAGCAGTCATGGTGATCGCGATCGACGTCTCCGAGCGGAGGCGAGCGGAACGAGAGATTGAGGAAGCGCACCGAGAACTAAAAAATGTATTTGATAGTGTCGATCAAGTCATTTTTTCTTTGGATACTGTCCGCGGTCGCCTTCATCATATTTCGCCCGCGACTCTAAAAATCTATGGTCGGCCTCCCGAAGATTTTCTCGAGAATCCCAATCTTTGGATGGAAATGATCCATCCTGAGGACATCGACCGGGTGAGAGCCGAGCAACGGCTCATAGAACAGGGGCAAACACTGGTCCGCGAATTTCGTATTATCCGCGCGGATGGAGCAATTCGCTACGTCATCGCCACTGTGAAGCCGACGATGGACGCTTCCGGAAAAGTTATTCGCATTGATGGCATCGTCTCCGATCAGACCGATCACAAAGCCCTTGAAATGCAACTGATGCGCTCCCAGCGCCTCGAAAGCATCGGTACACTTGCCGGAGGCATCGCT
>DATGFY010000254.1:0-3082 GCA_035308785.1 Bacteroidota bacterium
AAATCGTTCGAGCCTTCTTGAACGCATTGCCCTCAAAACTCGGCTGATCTTCCTCCACTTCCGGTGCATCCGGGAATTGTACCAGTGTAAGAATTTCAAATCCCGATGCACCCAATATACCGGCCATCTCCTTCTCTTTCCCCGGATTCCTCGTGGCCAGTAGTAGCTTCACGCCAGCAGCGCTTCGATTGCTTCTTCGATCCGCTCCACGCCGATCAGTTCGATTTTTCCTTTATGCGTTATGGCTTTCAAATTATTTTTCGGAAGCACCATCCTCTTAAAGCCAAGCTTTGCCGCCTCATGGATGCGCTTCTCGACCTGACTGATTGTCCGCACTTCCCCGCCCAATCCGATCTCACCGACCGCCACCGTCTGCGAATCGACCGGCACGTCCTTCTTACTCGACATAATCGACACAGCGATTCCCAAATCGACCGCCGGTTCATCTACATAAACCCCGCCCGCGATATTAACAAAGACATCAAACTGTCCTAGCGAGACACCCAACCTCTTTTCAAGCACGGCAAGCAGCAAACCAAGCCGTTTGTAATCGAACCCTGTGGTATTCCGCTGCGGGACGCCGTAGCTCGCCGACGAGACCAGCGCCTGTACTTCAACCAGCAACGGCCTCGTCCCTTCAACACTTGCGACAACAGTAGAACCCGACAAGCCAAACGAGCGCTCCGATAAGAACACTTCCGAGGGATTCTTCACCTCTCGCAATCCGTTATCGCGCATCTCGAAGATGCCGATTTCATTTGTAGAGCCGAAACGGTTTTTCATCGCACGCAATACGCGATAGGCATAATGCCGCTCTCCCTCGAACTGCAACACCGCATCGACGATATGCTCGATTACTTTCGGACCTGCGATCGCCCCTTCTTTGGTCACATGCCCAATCAGGAACATCGCGATCGATCGGTCTTTCGCGATGCGAAGCAGCTGGGCTGTACATTCTCGCAATTGCGCCACGCTTCCCGGAGAGCTTTCTAATTCAGGAAGATAGACCGTTTGGACTGAATCGACGATAATGATATCCGGAGAGGTGCGCCCGATGATTTCTTTGATAACGCCAAGATTAGTTTCGGTAAGAAGGAACAGGTTGTCGGAAACTTTCAGATTCAACCGCTCCGCGCGCATCTTCAATTGCTTTGTCGATTCCTCGCCGGAGATATAAAGAATCAATTTGTCTTTGATATGCGCTGCGAGCTGAAGCATCAATGTCGATTTTCCAACGCCCGGATCGCCGCCCAGAAGTATTACCGATCCAACCACGATTCCCCCGCCTAAGACGCGGTCGAATTCCGAAATCGTCGTTGGGATTCGCTGATCTTCAACTGAACTCACCTCGTTGAAGGCAACCGCCTTCACATTCGTCTTCACACCGCTCCCGCGGGTGGATTCGGTGCCTCGAGTTTCAAGTTCTTCGACGAACGTGCTCCATTGTCCGCAATTCGGGCACTTCCCCACCCAACGCGGAGATTCGTAGGCGCAATTCTGACAAACGTATTTCGTCCGAGTCTTCATCCGTTAGCGGCTAAGCGTCAATCGGATATCTCTGCCCCACAGCAATTTCGCCCGCAATACGTCGTAGTAGCTTTCTTTTTTCCGTTTTATAAGCCGCGTAGTATATTTAGCCTGCCGGATTTCAAACTGCGCCGGGGTTGCATATCGTTTTTGCAATTGACCATCTGCAGTAATGTGAACGTGGTGCGATTCGGCGTTGGCTGTTACGCTTATGACGCATGTATTCGGGACGATCACGGCCCGTGCAGTCAACGTATGCGGAGCAATGGGATTGATCATCATGACGTTGGCTTCCGGGACAACAATCGGTCCGCCGCCGGCAAGCGAGTATGCCGTTGAGCCGGTTGGCGTAGAGACGATGATGCCATCCGCCTGATAGGTCACGAGATATTCATCATTAACTTTCGTTTCGATCTCAATAACGCGCATCGATCCGCCTTTATCGATGACGATATCGTTCAGTCCATGGAAAACATGGTTGTCACTAAGCGATTTTGCTTCCAGAACCATCCGGTTTTCGACAAGATAATCGCCACGCAGAATATCCAGAATGCATCCCTGCATTTCTTTGGTGGAAAATTCCGCCAGGAAACCAAGCTTGCCTAGGTTAACACCCAGGATCGGTATTTCCGTATTGCCTACAATCCGCGATGCCGCGAGCATCGTGCCATCGCCGCCCAGAGCGATTAAAACATCGCAACTCCTGGGAAGTCGCGAAGTTGTGCAAATCGATTTTGCAGGTATCCGCACTCCCCGGTGATGGCTTGCAAACCATTTCGCAAGAACCTCATCGACAACGAACGGAATTTTCCTCTTTGCCAGGAAAGCAAATAAATCGCGCCCCACCTTTCCAAGCACATCCTTCGATGTATTTCCGATGATGCCAAATCGCATACTATTCTACGCTTGTTCGCCCTTGGCTTCGGTTTCAGTGGCAGGAAGTGGTTGCGGTCCCGGGGCAGATTCGTTTTTCTGTTTTGCAACTTCATCGACAAAGTTCAACTTCAATTCTTGCAAAACCCCCGAGAGTAATCGTTCTTCCTGAGTGCTCAAATTGCCTTTCATCTTGGCATGCAGCATATCGATGATATCGATTGACACCTGCGCCTGCGAAAGATCGCGTTCGATTTTATCGGTCATCGGGTTCTTAAGTTTCCCCATCTGCTGGTGCGCCGCGGCCTGAAACATCAGTACCAATTGCGCCAACAGCAATTCATTTTTTTCTTTTGCATCCATGGGTAAAATGAAGATTTGATTTGAAGGAATACTATCGAAAGTCTCTATAACGCTTGAATATTACTAAATTTGAGCCAGAAAACCAATACTGCTCAGCGAACTCCGGGCTTTGACCTTACGAATTCCCATACCTTTGCATACTTTGTAAACACGTACGCCGCTGAAAGAACCGAAAGAACAAAGCCGTGCATCCCATCCAGGAAGCCGAGCCGGAGGATATACATCTTAAAGAAAATGAACGGCGGCCGGACGAGCAAATCGTAGAGAGAGAATCCCCTCCCTGCCTTTACAAGATCCTGCGCAGCAAGCGATGTGTAGC
>DATGFY010000255.1:0-3327 GCA_035308785.1 Bacteroidota bacterium
GGTGGCGGTGTCGTAACACCAAGGGGTTTGTCATTCTGAGCAATAGCGAAGAATCTCCGCCGGTTGTTCAACCCCAAGGGTGGGGAGACTCTTCGCGGAGTTTATCCTCGAATGCTTTTGTGGAGGGCTCAGAGTGACAGAATTTTTGGATTTGCGAGTTTGAAATTTGTTTGGTTATTGGTGCTTGGTCATTGGTTATTCAACACCCCCTCCCTCCGGAAGTCCCTTCTAAACTTAGTCTCCCTTTTTCTCTAGTCCATATTTCTTAAGTTTCGTATAGAGATGGCTTCTCTCCATTTCTAGAGCTTCCGCCGTCTTAGAGATATTCCAGTTGTGCAGATCCAATTGATGCTTGATGAACGCCGCCTCGGCGCGGTCTTTGAAATCCGCAAAGGTGCTGCTGCTCGCGATAATCTCATCCACGGGACTCCGCCGCGAACCGCCGAGCGTGGCTAAATCGGTCGTCTCAATCGTCGCGCCGGGAGACAGAATCACTAACCGCTCGATTGCGTTGCGAAGCTCGCGCACATTGCCTTTCCACTCCATCGAAGAAAGCTCCGCAAGCGCTTGCGGGGAGATCTTCTTGCCCGCAAAGCCGTTTCTCCGGCACGTCTCTTCGATAAACGACTGCACCAAAACGGGCAGGTCTTCCATCCGCTCGCGCAGAGGGGGGAGGACCACCGGGATAACGTTGAGCCGGTGAAAGAGATCGTCGCGGAAGTGGTTGTTGGCGATTTCCTCCTGGAGATTCTTGTTGGTCGCCGCCAGCACCCGCACATCGACTTCTATTAACTTATTCCCTCCGACGCGTTCAAACTTTCCTTCTTCCAGCGCGCGCAAAACTTTCGCCTGCGCGGACAAACTCATATCGCCGATTTCATCGAGGAATATCGTGCCGCCATCGGCCTGCTCGAACTTGCCGATGCGCTGCGCCGTCGCGCCCGTGAACGAACCCCGCTCGTGCCCGAACAACTCCGATTCGATCAGTTCGCCGGGAATTGCCGCGCAGTTCACCTCGACAAACGCATGGTTTGCGCGCTTGCTTGCGCGGTGGATGGCTTTTGCCACGAGTTCTTTGCCCGTACCGCTTTCGCCCGTAATCAAAACGCGCGCATCGGTCGGACCCACACGCTGAATCGTCGCAAGAATCGCCTTGATGGGCGGGCTGTTGCCGAGGATTTGTTCTTTCGAACGAACTTCCTTTACTTCATCAGCAAGCCGCCGGTGGCTGAGGGCGTTGCGGAGGGTAATGAGAAGTTTATCGCGGTCGAGCGGTTTCGGCAGGTAATCGAATGCCCCAATGCGCGTCGCCTCGACGGCTGTCTCAAACGTCCCGTGTCCCGAAATCATAATTACCGGCAGATCGGGCGCGGTCTTTTTGATTTCGCGTAGCGCCTCGATCCCGTCCATGTCCGGCATCTTGATATCGAGCAGCACGGCGTCGACCTGATCAGTTGCGAGTGTCGTCAATCCCGCCGCCGCATCGTTCGCGGTGAGGATGGCATGTTTGGCATACCGCAGGATCATGCTGATCGAATCCCGTACGCTCTGCTCGTCGTCGATTATTAGTATAGTGCTCATCGAATAATTGATATGATAGCCACAACCCTCATTAACTCGGTAGTCGCAACCTTCAGGTTGCGTATTTAAGGCGAAAACGCGACCTAAAGGTCGCGACTACCCTTGCTTTTATTAAGAATCATTTCCCACGAGCTGAAGCTCGTGGCAATATAAGAATAAAAGGTAAATGAACAAGAAGGAAGAATTGCCACGACCTTCAGTCCGCCGCGGCGGAGTGGGTGGGTGAGTGTAGAACGAAGTTGGGGCTTTAGCCCCTCACCCAATTACTATCGCTCTTCCTCCCGATACATCTTGCAATACCCATCGCCGTCGATCGGATCGGAGGCAACCGTGTCCGGCATCGAGATCTCAGTATCCACCGACGTAACTTTCCCGGCATACTCAACCTGAAAAAAATCCGATGGGAACCGGTGGATATTTTGCAGCAGCGCTGTCCCGTACCGCGCCCCATCATCATCTGCGCGCAAATCGCGGTCGTCGTATGTGCCGCCCTGGATAAATGCGCGTTCGCCCTTTTCGACAAAGAGTCCGGTGCGTTCTGCTGCATCCGCAGATTCAAACACGTACGAAAGAAATGCCGATCCGAAGAAATGCTGTAACTTGTCCCGGTCGCCCGATGGATCGGTGGGCGAATCGGGATACAAAACCTTGGGAAGATTTGCCACGCGCTTATTGAACTCCGCCACCGGCTCGCCCGTCAGCGGGAAAGCGAAGGTGAGCAAAGGAATTTTCAATCCAACAACTTGGTGCTCGAACGTGGCGAGCGCAGAAATGAACAGCGCCATGCCGGTATTGCCGTCGGTGAGGTTCATCGCACGGACATAGATGGCATCGACAGCTTTCTTGTCGCCGAACTCTTGCCGGATTTTCGCGAACTTCTTGCTTCGGACAAAATCTTTCAGCTCCAGATCGTGTTGTAAAAGAATGGGAGGGAAGAGCGTAAACAGGCACGCGAAATGCGCATCTTCATCGAACTGAAAATACTGGAGGAGGGAGGCGGGGCGTGTGACAGAAAGTGAGTCTTTTTCTTGAGGATGCGCCACGGTGTTGAGTAGTAGGAAAAGAAAAAGAACGTGGATTCCCGCCAAAAGCACGCGGGAATGACACTGAGTCTTTTTGGGCTCCCCTCTCTTCGTAAGAGAGGGGAGGGGGGATGAGTTACTCTTCGTAAGCACTATGACCAAAGGCACTGTCCGCCCCGGCGGACCACCAGAAACACGCGGGAATGACACTGGATATGTTTTAACTGTTCACTGTTTTCAAAACTATACCTGCAACACTCCCGGATTAAACTTCGGCATATCGGGATTCGTCGAGGCAAGCTCGATGCCGTACGAAATAATATTTCGAGTCTCCGCCGGATCGATGATGCCATCCACCCACAGCCGCGCCGCCGCGAACAGCGGATCGAGTTCACCCGCATACCGCGAGGAGATCTCGTCGAGCATTGCCTTCTTTTCCTCCTCGGTGTATTTTTTGCCTTTCGCTTCCATCTGCCCGACCTTAATGGCGAGAAGCGTTTCGCTTGCCTGCTTGCCGCCCATGACGGAAATCTGTGCCGTGGGCCACGCGAAGATCAACCGCGGATCGTACGCCTTTCCGCACATCGCATAGTTGCCCGCACCGTAGCTGTTGCCCACGATGAAGGTGAACTTCGGCACGACGCTGTTGGCAACTGCGTTCACCATCTTGGCGCCGTCTTTGATGATGCCGCCCTGCTCCGCCCGCGTGCCGACCATGAATCCC
>DATGFY010000256.1:0-3153 GCA_035308785.1 Bacteroidota bacterium
GACAATCTGTTGCGGCGTTGAACTCTTAAGATCGAGGAAATATCCCCCGGTACAATACCGGGAACGGAACCCCGGAGATTCCCGGTTCCCATCAATCCCGTACGTCCGAACGCCGAGTCTCCCGAGACTTCTCATTATACCGAGACTGCCGTAGTGTTCGACTTTAAGGATCGTAACAGGCAATGACATATTCATCGATCGATCTCCAAGGTTCGAACGATAACGCCGCGGAAGTCGGATTCGACCCGACGTAGAGAATGCGATCTCGATGGTACGCCGGTTTTCGTTTGTTCTGTTTTGATTGGAACCGATTCTGTTTCGTGCTGCACATTCGACCTTCGGTCCGAACGGTGCTTCGTTGCATCGTCCCGGAAGAGCTTTCGCAGCTGGCGCACAATATGGTTCTTCACCATCCAAAAAAACGGAAGGGGATCGTACGAAGTAAAGTATCCCGCCTCTTCTATGCCGCGGTATGAGAGGAGCCACTCTCGAATAGTCAGGCCGCCTTCCCGAAAATAGCTTACGACTGAGCGCATATCCTTATCTTCCACAACCCATTTCCGGCCTTCGCGCATGGGCACTTGCTCGATTGTCTTCCCTGTCAAATCGTAATAAAACGCCCGAACAACATCGGAGCCATGGTCATCGACAAATAACCGGAACGAGGCCCCGACGCGCGGATTCACATCAAGCATTTTATACACGTTATCGCGCGGATCGAATTGGTAATCGATATCAACGATTCCCCGGTACCCTATCTTTTTTAAGAATGCCGTTGCGGTGCGGGCAACCTCATCGTTCTTCACCGAGATACCCAGCGAAGTCATCCCCGTATGGATAGGGTTCTGCCGGATCTTCTTGCCTGTGAATTCCACGAGGCACTCGGATTCATGATTAAAATATCCGTTAAACATCCAGGTCGCATCGTCGTTGCCGGGGATATACTCCTGAAGCATGAGATTTGGATTGTGCGGATCTTCCATTCGATCGTATGACGTAAGAAGTTCGTGTTCATCGCGCACGATAAGCATTTTCTTACCCGTCCGCTTTTCAAGAAGGGCGCCATCGATTCCTTTGAGCATCAGAGGGAATTGCAGATGCTGAAGGAGAAGGAGGAGATCGTTGCGCGACCGCGGGAATTCGCTCCACGGCACAGGCGTATGATAATTTTTCGCGAGGAGATACATTTCCTTTTTGTTCGCCACTTGCCGGATGAGATGCGATGAATTTTGAGGGAAAATAAAATATTCCTTTAATAATTCACTAAAGTCGCCCGCGAGGATTGCCATTTCGTCGCTCGTCGGTACCAGAATCGACTTCCCGAGCTTGTTCCCGATTTCCAGGAGATATTCGATTGTCTGCTCCGCCGGTGCGTCATCGATATCCCAGAGAAAACTCCCGGCACAGAATCTCGATTTGAATCCGGGGGCCGAACGATCCCGGTCAACGCCATATACCGGAATACCCAGCCGCCCCAAACTTCGGACTATTCCCAGACTTCCGTAGTGCTCCATCTTGAGGATGACGACCGGTATTGTGGAGTTCGAACTCTTCACAGAGATATCTCCTGCTTATCACGAGCCGTTCGCGGATCGTCTATCGGAATCGGAACCCCGTTAACGGGCGATATCGCCATGATCTCGTGGTACATGAGTTTGAACACCTCATCAACATCATTCACGTGAGAAAGAATGAAATATAAATCATCTTCCTGGCCACTCCTTTTCAGATACTCAGCGCTCTTTCCGCCAAGGCAGGCATCAGCCGGAGCACCGCTCCAGCGCTTCGATATTTCGACCGTCTGGTCATTGACAGGGGCAAAACCCCGTTCCAACAAATGTTCTGTAATCCATGCGCAGCACATCTGATCCTCTTCGCGGAACTCCCCGCGCGTTCCGGCTCCGATCACCGCGACATTCGCGTGATGAATTGCAACATAGTTCGCCACTGCGCCATAGTTCCTGAAGGAGGCGATGTAATTCCCGTACCGGCTCGACTGCGCATCGCACATGAGCCGCGTTCCCGATGACGATAGGAGCACGATCGGACGCGAGCGATCGATTCGTCGGGCGATTTCCGCAGGGCTGTTGTTAACGTGGAACCCATAAGGCATATTCCCGCCTATCTCGCCTGCGAGCAAAGGGTTTTGCAACTTTTCAGCCATCGAAAGCGCCGCATCGACTGTCGAGACCGGAAAACACCGCTGCTTCATTGCCGCCGCCGTTATTGCGGTCGTCGTTGCGCGTATGACATCGATTGCGATGATGGCAAAATCTTCACGGTACCGTTCTACGCTATCGGGGAGAAAATCTATTACGACTCGCTTTGATCCGTTGGTGTCCACGTGATTGTTCCTTTTTACTGGTGGCTGATAGGATGAAGTTTCTCTTTCGAAAATGCATCGGAATGCAAGCCGCGGCGGTAAATTTCAACGCGCAGCAATTCTTCCAGCCGGATGTTGCACAGGTGAACATCGTGGCCAAAATGATCGAGCAGAGCAAATTGGCTCGGCTTATTCGGCGCTTCGAACATCAGTTTGTGCAGCCCGAATGCGTTCGCGAACCGGTCGGCGTAGTCGCCGTTAAAACGGCCTTCGGTATCGAACAGCCCTACCGCGAGGGCGCTTTCGCGCGCTTCAACCACAAGCTGCAGCGCTCCTTCATCCAGCCATTCAGATCCTTGATCGATGAGTTCATCCACCGTGGCTTCCGTAAATGCGCCGGTGTGCTTCTTCCCGAGTTCGAACTGCACCTCCAGCTTGCGTTCGTGCGCCATCGAAATAACCTCCGAAGGTTTCATCGGCATATCCGTGAAGCCCATGCCGCATTCAATTCGGGTGAATCCGATATCGGCGCAGAGATCGAGATAAGCAGGCAGTTCGTTTTGCGCCACAGCAATTTCAAACGGCCCCCCTCCAACTACCGTGGGAACGCCGTGCCGTTTGGCCGATGCGACTTTTTGGCGCGTCGCATTTTCATCGGCCACAAGCCAACATGCCATCGAAATCTTCAGGATCGAGATCAGGTGCGAACTCTGATCGAGATGGCTTTCCAACGTCAACGGATCATACCCGGGATCGAACGGGCTGGTCAGCGCCGGAATAGGCGCGACGCCAATTTTCCGAAGGTAATCCGCCGTATGAAAGCGGTGCTT
>DATGFY010000257.1:0-6477 GCA_035308785.1 Bacteroidota bacterium
GCGCTTACAGACGGTCCATGTGACGCTCGAAAAGATTCTTCAACGCCTGGAACTGGGAAGCAAGATTCAATCGGACGTTCATGAAGAGATCAACAAGAGCCAACGCGAATTTTATTTACGCGAGCAACTGAAGGCGATTCAAAAAGAACTCGGCGAATCATCCGACAACGTTGATACGGAAGATTTCAAGAAACGGATCGCAAAAGCGAATATGCCCGAAGAAGCGCGTAAGACCGCCGAAAAGGAACTCGACCGGCTTTCCAAGATGCATACGTCATCGGCAGAATACTCCGTCGCACGCACGTATATCGAATGGCTGCTTGATCTACCGTGGTCGCTTTCCACCGAGGACAACCTCGAAATCGTACGGGCGAAGGAAATGCTCGAGAACGATCATTACGGGCTTGATAAGGTAAAGAAGAGAATTCTCGAATACCTCGCTGTCCGAAAGTTGAAAAACGATATGCGCGGCCCTATTTTATGCTTCGTCGGACCTCCGGGCGTCGGCAAGACCTCGCTCGGTCGTTCGATCGCAAATGCATTGGGGCGCAAGTTCGTGCGCATGTCGCTTGGCGGCGTACACGATGAGGCAGAAATTCGCGGACATCGGCGGACGTACATCGGCGCGTTGCCCGGAAGAATCATCCAAGGAATCAAACGCGCCGGCACAAATAACCCTGTCGTGATGCTGGATGAGGTCGATAAGATCGGCATGGATTTCCGCGGCGACCCGTCATCGGCCCTGCTGGAAGTGCTCGACCCCGAGCAGAACTTCTCGTTCAGCGATCATTACATCGAAGTGCCGTTCGATCTTTCGAAAGTTTTGTTTATCGCGACAGCAAACGTGCTGGATACGATTCCGGCGCCATTGCTCGACAGGATGGAAATCATCCCAATTACGAGCTATGTTTCTGATGATAAAGTTCGCATCGCGAAGCGGTTCTTGATTCCGAAACAGCAGAAAGAACACGGCTTGAAGGAAGCGTTTATTACTTTTGGAGACGACGCTATCCGCAAGATGATCGGAAGTTACACGCGCGAAGCCGGCGTTCGACAATTAGAACGCACGATCGCTAACGTCTGCCGCGGCGTAGCACGGGAAGTCGCAGAAGGACGAACCGAAACGATGATCGTTACGACGGAAAACCTTTCGAAATACCTCGGGAGAGAGAAATTCTTCGAGGATGTTTCAGAACGGATCAACAAATCGGGCATCGTCACCGGCATGGCGTGGACGCCGACCGGTGGCGATATTCTCTTCATCGAAGCGACCAAGATGAAAGGTAAAGGAAATCTCACAATCACCGGCCAGCTTGGGGATGTGATGAAAGAATCGGTGCGGGCTGCGCTATCGTATATCGCCACCTATGCCGAGAGATTCGGCATCGATGAGAACTTCCGCGAGAATTACGATATCCATGTGCACGTGCCTGCGGGAGCGATCCCGAAGGACGGTCCCTCGGCCGGCATCACCATGTTTACCGCGTTGGTGTCTGTGCTTACCGGGAAACTTGTTCGTTCGGATATCGCGATGACGGGTGAAATCACCTTACGTGGATCGGTGTTACCGATTGGCGGTGTGAAGGAAAAGGTGCTTGCTGCACATCGTGCCGGAATTAAAGCGATTATTCTGCCGGAGAGAAACCGTGCGGATATCGAGGATATCCCGGAAGAGATTCGGAACGAGTTATCATTCTCGTTCATCAAAGAAATGGACGAGGTACTGAAGATTGCCTTCCAATCCGAAGTCGAGCAAGAGATGGCGCCTCAGCCGACTGCGAAGCCGGGACCGTCGCTTATTAGTCCGACAATGGCGAATTAGGTCGGTTAGTCATTGCGAGCGACGCGAAGCAATCCCGTTATCAGCGTGCAAACTGGCAGCGGGATTGCCGCGTCGTCCCGCTGACTTCGTCAGCCGGGACTTCTCGCAATGACGGGTATTTTTAGAGGATTGCTTCTCCGCCGGAGGCGGATCGCTCGCATTGACGAATTAGATAAGGCAATGACTTGCCTCAGCTGATCATCCCCCTCAACACAAACTGCAATATCCCATCGTTCTTGTAATAATCCACTTCGTTCGGCGTATCGATACGGACGATAGTGGTGAAGGACTTCGACTTCCCAGAGGCATCTTTCGCAGTTACGCGAATTTCCTTACCGGGTTTGAGGTCTTGCGCAACGCCTTCGATATCGAATGTCTCGAGGCCCGTCAACCCAAGTGATTGGCAGTTCTCCCCCGCCTTAAACTGCAACGGCAATACACCCATCCCGATCAAATTACTGCGGTGAATGCGCTCGAAACTCTCTGCGATGACAGCGCGAACACCGAGTAAGCGCGGGCCTTTGGCCGCCCAGTCGCGCGATGAACCGGAGCCGTATTCTTTTCCCGCGATTACAATCAGCGGCACACCTTCCGCACGATATTTTTCCGACGCATCGAATATCGTCATCGGCTCTTTGGATGACGGGTGGACGGTCATCCCTCCTTCCGTTCCGGGGGCGAGAAGATTGCGGAGGCGGATGTTGGCGAATGTTCCACGCACCATAACCTCGTGATTGCCGCGCCGGGCACCGTAGGAATTAAATTCTTTCGACTGCACGCCATGGGCGATAAGATATTTTCCCGCAGGGCTTGCGCTCGGGATCGAACCTGCCGGCGAAATGTGATCGGTGGTCACCGAATCGCCAAGCAACGCCAATACGCGAGTGCTCTTGATATCTTGCAGGGGTTTTGGCTGGCGAGCGAAGCCTTCAAAATACGGCGGCGATTTGATATAGGTTGAATCGTTCGTCCACTCGAAGCGTGCGCCTTTGGGAATGGGCAGCGTCCGCCAGCGCTCATCACCGGTGAAGACATCGGAATATTGCTTGTGGAACATGTCCGATTTCACGCAGTTCAAAACCGTCCGGTCGATCTCTTCATTCGAAGGCCAGATGTCTTTAAGAAAAACTTCCTTTCCCGATTTATCGGTGCCAAGCGGCTGGTGCTGAACATCGATGTTCATCGTTCCCGCGAGCGCGTATGCGACAACGAGCGGCGGTGACGCCAGATAATTTGCGCGCGTAGAGGGGTTGACCCTGCCTTCGAAATTCCGGTTGCCGGAGAGCACTGCCGCTACGACCAGATCGTTATCCTGCACCGCTTTCGCAATCGATTCAGGCAATGGGCCGCTGTTGCCGATGCACGTCGTACATCCATATCCAACAAGATTGAATCCCAGCGCCTCCAACGGCTCCATAAGATTCGCCTCTTTTAGATAATCAGTCACCACTTTCGAGCCCGGCGCTAAGCTGGTCTTGACCCACGGTTTCGATGTCAGTCCGCGTTCAACCGCTTTCTTTGCCAGCAAGCCTGCGGCCACCATCACCGATGGATTCGAGGTATTTGTGCAACTCGTGATTGCTGCGATGACCACTGAACCGTGTTGAAGGTGAAATTGGTCGCCGTTTTTTCCGCACGAAACCGATTTGGTAAGCTGTTCATAATCCGGGTGAGCTCCGGCCGGTTTGCCACCTTCACCAAGCCATCGTTCAACAGCCGATTTGTCAAGCTGTTTCCCTTTCGTCTGGAGAAAATCAACGAGTGCAGCGCGGAACGCGGGTTGAGATTGTGAAAGCGCTACGCGATCCTGCGGACGTTTCGGCCCGGCGAGACTCGGCTCGACGGTCGATAGATCCAGTTCGACAACATCGGAATACTTGGGTTCAGCGGAATTCTTATCGTGGAAAATTCCTTGCTCTTTGCAATACGCTTCGGTCAAGGCGATCTGTTCTTTCTTCCTGCCGGAAAACTCCATGTAGCTCAGCGTTTGGGCATCGACCGGGAAGAATCCCATCGTCGCGCCATACTCGGGCGACATATTGGCGATCGTAGCTCGGTCTGCAAGCGTTAGTGCGGCAAGACCGGGACCGAAAAATTCAACGAATTTTCCTACGACTCCCTTCTTGCGAAGCATCTGTGTCACTGTAAGCACCACATCCGTTGCAGTCGTACCAGGTTGCGGTTTGCCGGAAAGACGGAAACCGATTACTTGCGGGATGAGCATCGAGATTGGCTGGCCGAGCATAGCGGCTTCTGCTTCGATGCCGCCGACGCCCCATCCGAGCACTCCAAGACCGTTAATCATTGTCGTATGCGAATCGGTGCCGACAAGCGTATCGGGATAAGCGTACGTATTACCGCCATCATCTTTGGTAAAAACGACGTTGGCAAGATATTCCAGATTGACCTGATGCACGATTCCGGTATCGGGTGGGACGACGCGGAAATTCTTGAACGCCTGCTGCCCCCAGCAGAGAAACTTGTAGCGCTCGACGTTCCGTTCGAACTCGCGGTCGGCGTTAAATTGAAATGCTGTGGGTGTGCCGAACTCATCTACCTGTACTGAATGGTCGATCACCAAATCGACCGATTGGAGCGGATTGATGCGGTTAGGGTCGCCGCCCATCTTCACGATTGCATCGCGCATGACGGCAAGATCGACGACACAGGGAACGCCGGTAAAATCCTGCAGCAGCACGCGGGCGGGCATGAAGGCAATTTCTTTATCGGGCGTCGCCGTCGGCGCCCAGTTGACGATTGCTTCGATGTCCTCTTTACGCACCGAACGTCCGTCTTCCTGACGGAGGAGGTTTTCTATTAATATCTTAAGGGAAACCGGGAGCTTTGAGAGGTCTTTGCCGAGTGCCTTCGACAGGTTCGGCAACGAATAAATGGTATACGTTTTTCCCGAAACGGTGAGTGTTTTAGCAGTCTTAAAGCTATCTTTGGATGGCATTGAAATTCTCCGATGGGCGATAATTCAGATAACGGTTGTCATAAGAATAGGCTGGATTTCATATAGATAGCGCCATAATCAGGCGGATGTCTCTGATAAGTTACGGAAAATTTGGGAAAGGAGAAAATCACTAGATGAAAAAAAAGAGCGAAGCCGAAGCTTCGCTCGATGTGGTATAAACGTGTGATTACTTTAGCAAAGGAAATCTGATTCTAATTTCGCAACAGATTAATCCTTCCGTCCAATTATCTGAAGCCGATTCGCTCCAGAACGCTTCCAAGGAGCATAATTGATTGTTCCTGGGATGCGCTCGGAATAATAGCCAATTAGCCTCACTCTGCGAGTGCCAAACGTCTGGTTCGACCACGTTTTCGACGGTTACCGCGACTTAAAAACTGACCTTTCTGATTTTTTTCAGCCAGATACTTCACGGCTCTGTAACCGCCATAACCAACTGCGACAGCCACTCCCGCAGCAACGACAACAGCGGCTACCTCAGCAGCTTCGATTGCTATGATTGCACCTCCTACAGTTTGCAATCCTACTTTAATATATCCAAGACTCATCTAAATAACTTTCTCTATTATTATTGAAATTGTGGACTACGAGATTAAATATACGACTTTTTAGTCCGATTAACCAATCCACCCGTTCTTGTCCCAAGCTATGGATTTCGCCCTTCCCGTCTCACGTCTCACGCTCCTTGTCTAGAGTCCCTCCTCCGCAATCATATATGACATAATCGCCATTGCAGCCGCGCCGAGTTCGAGTTCGCGCTCGTTGACTTTATCGATGGTGTCGCTGTTGGAATGATGATAATCGAAATAGCGCTGACCATCGACGCGAAGGCCGAGGGTAGGAACATGCTTCTCTCCGAGCGGTTCGATATCTGTCCCTCCGCCGCCTTTGGTGATGCGATCGGCTTCCATCGGCGCAAACAACGGCGCCCACGAGGCGATCTTTTGGAAGACAAGTGAATCAGCACTGACGCCGAAGCCGCGCGGAGTAAATCCACCCGCATCGGATTCGATTGCAGCAATCTGTTTTTCGCCGGGACGATCTTTCGCTGCATACGCTTTGCCGCCGCGGTCGCCGTTTTCTTCGTTCATGAAGAGGACTATACGAATGGTTCGCTTCGGACGGAGGCCGAGTTCCTTCAAGATTCGGAGAGCTTCCATCGAACCTGTAACGCCTGTTCCATCATCGGAGGCACCACGACCTTTATCCCATGAATCCAAGTGCCCCCCCACTACTACGACTTCTTCCGGGTGCTCGGTGCCGCGCCATTCGCCGACGACATTCGCCGATTCAACATCGGGCAATGTTTGCGAATTACAATTGATATGTATCGTTACCTTTCCTTCTTTCTTGAGCAGAGCGCTGAGTTTATCCGCTCCAAGAGTGCTGACAGCCATCGTCGGAACTTTCTTGACGCTATCGACATAGTTCATTGCACCGGTATGTGGCACGTCATCGATGCGGGTGGACATGGAGCGGACCAACGCCGCCACGCCGCCGACTTTCGCCGCTTCTACCGCCCCGCTACCGCGCTGCCCAACCGCGCCGCCATATGCCTGGAACGTTTGGTAAAGCTTGCTATCCATCGGCCGGTTGAAAAAAATGATCTTGCCTTTGGCCTTATCGCCCATCGCTTTCAGTTCATCGAAGGTATGCACCTCAATAACTTCAGCCGTAATCC
>DATGFY010000258.1:0-2573 GCA_035308785.1 Bacteroidota bacterium
AGCATGGGCATGGGCACGTTTGGAGGCAATTCGCCCATCGATGTGGGAATAGGCAGGGGTGGTTTTGCCGTCTCGGCGTTGTTAGATCTCGTTGAACTGACGAGGGTGCGCGATGTGGGGTTCATCAAGAAACTTAATGCCGGCTTGGAACTCACCCAATTCTTTCCTCTTGAAAAACGAGCGCGTATCTTAATTAATGCGCAAATCGGATTGTCGCTGTAACGGGCGCCAATGTAACCATGAATTGAAATTTTTTGTATATTTCAAAAACAAAAAGGCCCGAAGTGATACCGACAACGCACCTTTTATTTCGTACCTCATTCTTCTATGCTGGGGGTTACGCGTTCGATTCGCGTCGGGTTTACCCGTCTATCTCTTAAGACAGGCCTACCACCAAATCTACCACTCTCATGCCAGATCATCCCACTCCACACGGCGCAACCGCCATCAGCAAGGCGCGGCTAGAGTTTCTCTACGACGGCATTTTCGCCATCGCGATGACGATCCTCGTGCTCGAACTCAAAGTGCCCGATCTGCAAGACCACCGCTCCATCGGCGAACTCCTCGGCGCGCTGAGGCATCAGGGATCGACATTTTTCAGCTATGGCCTCAGCTTGACCATGCTCGGCATGTTCTGGTACCGCCACAACCGGCAATACGGTCACTTCCGGTTCATCACGCGCTCGATGCTCGTGTTGCAATTATTGCAACTAGGATTTGCCGCCTTCTTTCCGTTCTGCGCCGCGCTGTGGGGGCGCTACCCCACCAATAATCTTTCTACTCTATTATATATCGGCTGCATCATGGCGCACCAGTGGTGCTCGCTCGCTCAATGGGCCGCGGCGAACCGCGCAGGCGCCATCGAAGGAGACTCCGTCGATGCGACCTATAAGGCGATCCGAAAACGCAACCTCGTCGGCTCAATAATCCTTACCGCATTTTTCGCGTATTATCTGGTGCAGGTATTGGGGTAGGGAAGAGGGAGGGGGCATCGAGCGTAAATACGAACGGCTCTCCTCAAAATGAGAAGAGCCGTTTTTATTAGAGTCGCTTGTGCGGAATGTTACGCCGGCCGCGGCGACGAAATCCCGATCTTGTATCCATCCGGATCCTTCAACCGGAACAGCCGCACGCCCCACGGCATATCGGCAGGTTCCGATTCCAGCGTACCGCCGTTCGCCTTGATCCGATTGGCAACATCATCGATCTTTTCTTCCGTTGTGATGTTCAGCGAAAATCCTTCGCCTTTCACGCGCGTCCATCCCTTGGCGCCATCGTCCTGATTGATCGAAATGCGCATGTTGCCCGCCTTCAGCGCCACAAAGCGGAGCTTTCCGTCTTGCTCCACCTTTCTGTCAATTTCAAATCCCACTACCTCATGGTACCATGCAAGACTTTTGGTGAGATCTTTCACGGTCAGTGAAACCGAAAGCATCGTTGCCTGAAATGACTTTGTCTTCGTTTCTGTCATGCTCATAGAATTTCCTCTAAATTAGATTTCAATGGATGCGAGTTGTTCATTTAATATAATAAATTTCGGGGAGAGAGAATTGAGGAGGGCAATTCGGGCGCATTTATTCATTTCTTCGTTTCGGAAAAAGCCTCAGGGTTTGAAATCGCCGGCGGCAATACGTATCCGCGTTGAACCGCATTGAGTACGCACGCCGTTTTCCGATCAAATCCATCTCCCGAAACGGCCACGACTTTACCCTTGTCAAACTTACGCCATTGCCAACGGTGTGATTTATCTAAATAGAATGTCCAATGTATTAACGCCGAGATCATTGTTTGTCCTGTTGTAACCTCAACGATCGGATTGAATTTCCAGAACATGCAGTTTTGCGCCCGGCGCAAGACTTTGAACCTGTTTGAACGAGCGTCTAGCCGATGTTGAGTTTGGAAAAGTTACAATTTGATCGTCTGTCTTCGTACCGGTTAATCTCCATGCGCCTTCGTCGTTCTCGACAAGCGTCAGGTGATCGTTCCCGATTGAGTATCTTACCATGACTCAATGTAACGAATACTCGATGAGGGAATGCGGTTAACCACCCATTTATTTTGACATGGTGGACAACGCTTTTCGTTCTTTGCCCTTGCCATTCACAGTTCACTGTATTTATAGAATTAATTTTTTATTTTCTTTATGCACAAACCCTTAATAATCAAAATCTTACCCGCGAAAAAGTGTGCAAAATTGGGGGTGTTTTTGATCTGTTTCTGGGTTCTTTACGACATTATTCGCATGAAAGCGATCACTTTCGCGCAGACAGGTCCCCTCTCCTCGCAGGAGAAGGCTGGAGTGAGGTAATCTTTCATTTCCCATTTTCCTCCGCCTCTGGCGGATTCCATATTCTTATTCATTCCTCAAATAAAACAAACTGCGGCTTCGTCCTATCGCAATCGCAGTGGACGTGATTATTCTTCGTGTTGATGCCGATGCGCGGGAATCCCGCCTGCTTCAGCGCGAAAACAATCTTCCACCGTGCAATCGAATCTGCGCAGGCGATATCGAATGCGGTGCAGGGGATCTGCGTGTGCGCATCGGTGGGGTAGCCGCCCACGGCGGCGGAGTG
>DATGFY010000259.1:0-2363 GCA_035308785.1 Bacteroidota bacterium
TAATGAATACTTATTGAAATTTCTGGAATCGGTGCGGTAGGGGTCGCAAGAATGGGTTGGGAGTAGAACTCCCTCCCAGACAATATCGGTGCGGTAAGGGTCGTAAGGATTGGTCGGGTCGAAAGACCCGACCACACGGGTAAAGGTCGGGAGTAGAACTCCCTCCCAGACAACAACGCGGAGCGTCGGAACGAGATTATATTTTTTCCACTTGCTTTTCTCATCTAAATATATTATATTAATATAGCAGCACTCATCTACTAGGCGCACGAACTTCAGGTGGAAGTTCGAAACAATTCAGAATCGATCAACTATGGCCGTAAACATCCTAAAAACAGATCAAAAACACCCCCAATTTTGCACGAAATTTCGCAGCTAAAAGAATGGAAATACATAACTTAGCTCGGAAAAAATAAAAAAATTTATACTATAAAAAATAGTGAACAGTGAACGGCAAGAGAAATGAATGAAGAACGCTCTCCAAAAAGACGGCGTGCAAACACGGAATGACACGTTTTGGGGGATGGCGGGGGTAATGACGCCTACGCTGGCGCTACCCAAACTTAGGAGATTGCCACGCTTCGCGTCTTCGACGCTCCGCTCGCAATGACCAGAGGAACAAGGTTTGGACAATACCTCGCGGTTTGGTAAATTATGTACGGAAACCAAGCAATTTCGCTCAGAAATGGAGAACCAATGGCCAATTCGAATCTAACCCCGGGTTATCTGACCTCGACGGAAACGCAGCCGTTCAAGCGCCTGCGCCGTCTGCGCATGACCGAAACGCTCCGCTCGATGGTCCGCGAAACCGAACTCTCTCCCAACGATTTTATCTATCCCCTGTTTGTCATCCCGGGCAAGAAAACGCGCAAGGAAGTCTCGTCGATGCCCGGCGTGTTCCAACTGTCCACCGATGAATTGGTCAAAGAATGTATCGAAGTGAAATCGCTCGGCATTCCGGCCGTGATCCTCTTCGGCATCCCTTCGGAGAAAGACGAAGTCGGCAGCGAGGCATACGAAGAATTCGGCATTGTCCAGCAGGCGATCCGCGCCCTCAAGAAAGAGGTTCCGGAGCTGTTCGTCATTACCGATGTCTGCCTGTGCGAGTACACGTCGCACGGACACTGCGGCATCGTCCGCGACGGCGAGATCGTGAACGATGAATCGATCGAGCTCCTCGCCAAGGAAGCGCTCACCCACGCGCAGGCCGGCGCCGATATGGTTGCGCCATCCGATATGTTCGATGGCCGCGTGAAAGCGATCCGCCGGATTCTGGACGATAACCAATTCCCCAATATTCCCATCATGTCGTATGCAGCAAAGTATGCTTCAGGGTTTTACGGCCCCTTCCGCGAGGCCGCCGAAAGCACACCGAAGTTCGGCGACCGGCGCTCGCACCAGATGGATCCCGCAAACGCCCTCGAAGCCCTCCGCGAAGTCGAAGCAGATATCGAAGAAGGCGCAGACATCGTGATGGTAAAACCGGCCATGCCGTATCTCGATATCATCCGCATGGTGAAAGATAAATTCCAAATGCCCACCGCGGCGTACAATGTCAGCGGCGAGTATTCGATGGTGAAAGCCGCCGCCAAGCTCGGCTGGATCGACGAGCAGCGCGTGATGATGGAAATGCTCACCGGCATCAAACGAGCTGGTGCGGATATGATCCTTACCTATTTTGCGAAGGAAGCAGCAAGACTTCTCAAGAAGTAAGCACCAAGAACCAAGCGCCAAATTCCAAGAAATTATCAAATATCAAATTTGAATCAGTTCATCTCTATGGTTCCTGAGATATGTGAATTTTTGGATTTTGGATTTTATTGGAATTTGGCGCTTGGTATTTGGAGTTTCGCCCCGGCCTCGTAGTTAGCGGAAATGACCGTTTTGGTAACAGGGGCGTCGGGTTGTGTCGGTTCCAATATCATCGCAGAACTTCTCCATCGCGGACACCAGGTAATTGCTTTTCACCGCGGGCATTCCAACCTCACTGCTCTCGAAGGACTCTCGGTCGATCACCGCATCGGCGATACGCGGGACAAAGAATCGGTCAAGAAGGCAATCGAGGGTTGCAATGCGGTTATTCACACTGCCGCCATCGTTGCGTTTTGGAAACTCCGCAGACAAGAGCAGCTCGATGTCAATGTCGGCGGCACGCGCAACGTCGTAGAAGCATGTTGCGAAGCGGGAATCCGGAAGCTTGTCCACACCAGCTCCGTCGCCGCAATAGGATTTCGAACCGACGGCCAACCCTCGGACGAATTGACCGAATATAATTGGGGATCTGACAACGGCTACCGCTACTCCAAACACCTCTCCGAATTAGAAGTTTTGAAAGGCGTCGAACGCGGTCTCGCTGCCTGCAT
>DATGFY010000260.1:0-3090 GCA_035308785.1 Bacteroidota bacterium
TGGTTCAGCCCGACTTCAAACGGTTAACCGCTCGCAGAACGCTCTCTTTTACGATTTGATACACGAGTTCGACGCATTAACCGGTTGTCCGGTTGTGATCAACACCTCCTTCAACGTCCGCGGCGAGCCAATTGTGTGCACCCCTGAGGATGCGTTCCGATGTTTTATGAAGACAGAGATGGATTATTTGGTCATGGGGTCGTTTGTGTTGGACAAACGGAAGATGCCGTCGCGAAAAGTCTCGTAATAGCTCACCCGTATCACATCCGAACGATAAGGCGCTGGATTTCCGCCAGAAGCACGCGGGAATGACACCTTCTATTTCAACGTGCGCCAATTCTGTATCTTGCGAATGATTCTTTGAGTTGCGATATTGAGGTATAATTGCATGGCCTAATCAGAAAAATCATCATAATCAAGTGAATCAAGGTTGAAGTTTCTCCAAACATTTTTTTCTCGCCTCAGGATTTTTGGCGAGTTGTGGGCGTTCATGCGCGTGCGTAAGAAATGGTGGCTCGGCCCAATCATTATCTTCATCGCTACGCTTGGATTGTTTATCGTGTTGACCGAAGGCTCCGCACTTGCCCCGTTTATTTATTCATTATTCTGAACCTTTCCCTGTCACGCCAATCTCTCATGTGTAGAATTCGGTCGATATTCGTTTCCACCCTACTCCTCTCAACCTGCCTGTTTGCACAAGAGACGTTCGATGCATTTATTGTCCGTGCGAATCCGGAAAAAGACAGCGTGAAGAAATCGGCCCTTATTTCCGAGTACCTCTCCAAGCTCGGCGAACCATTTATCGAAGGCGACGTTGTGCATTTCTATTACCGGGGGAAAGGCAATCTGGTTGAGGCCCCCGGCGAGCTAAATAGCTGGACCCCGCCGCGGGGAAGCATGATACGTCTGACGCATTCCGATTTTTTCTACCGGTCGGACACTCTACCCCAAACTGCCAGAGTGGAGTACAAACTCCGGGTGGACAGCACGTGGATTCTCGATCCGCTGAACCCGAGAAAGGCTGCAGGAGGATTCGGAGATAATTCCGATCTCTGGATGCCCCAATACAGGCCGTACACAATCACGTATGACCCCGCAATTCCGCACGGACGGCTCGACACGTTATGGATCGAAAGTAAATACCTCAAACGAACGCATCCGGTCATCGTTTATTATCCGCCCGATGCCGCCGATGTGATCGGCCTCCCGACGATGATCGTCACCGATGGCGCTGATTATATTACGCTCGGGAGTATGACTTTAATACTCGATGACTTGATCGACTCCAAACGTATCAAGCCGGTTGTTGGGTTGTTTGTCGATCCGCGTTCAGTCCTCAACGACAACTCAACGAACGAACGCATGTCGGAATACGGTGCGAATGATGCATATCTCGATTTTCTCCAAAAGGAAGTTGTTCCTGCTGTGGAAAAAAAATATCCGGTTTCGAAATCGGTAAACGACCGGGTCATGATTGGTGCTTCGATGGGGGGATTGATTTCAACGTATGCGGTTCTAGCACGACGCGGCTTCGTGACGAAGGCGGGAGCGCAATCGCCTGCCTTCCTGCAGGCAGACAGCGCGGTAATGAAACTAAGTGAGAGAATTCACACTGCTACTGTAACCTTGTTCATGAGCTCGGGAACGATACACGATACCCAGAAAGAAGCCACGTTCGTCCGCGATAAACTCCTGTTAAAAGGAGCGCGTATCAAATACTTGGAAACACCGGAAGGTCACAACTGGACAAACTGGCGGAAGCAGACACCGCTGATGCTGGAGTATTTCTTTGCGAGGTAGAAGGACGAAGGTAGAAGGTGGAACGGAATTTCCACACACTTCGACCTACGACCTTTGTCCTGCGTACTACCCCTTAACGCTCCCTAATGTTAACCCTGACACAAGCCACTTACTAAGCACTAAAAACAGGGCAACAACCGGCAGCATCACGATGAATGATGCCGCGCCGTAGAGGCCCCACTCGGTGGACATATTCGATTCAAACGATTTCAAACCGAGGGGCAATGTCCATAAGTCCGAATCCTGTAAGATCTGCGCCGCAACAATGTATTCCGCCCACGCCGTCATAAACGAAAACAAACCGGTAATTACAAGAGCAGGCGCGGCGAGCGGAAGTATCACCAGGTAGAACGATTCAAACATGTTGCAGCCATCGATACGAGCGGCTTCCTCTAAACTATTGGGAATCGTATCGTAATAGCCTTTCATTGTCCAAATGCAGAATGGCAGCGCAGTCGCAGTATAGGTGATGATCAATCCCCAATATGTATTGATCAGCCCAAGGTGGATGAGCATAATGTAGAGAGGCAGCAGGAGCATCGTTGCCGGGAACATCTGCGTCACCAACAAACCGAGAAGGCCGGATTTCTTTCCGATGAAATTGAACCGTGAGAAGGCATACCCCGTCATTGCTGCAAGGACAACTCCGGTAAACGTCACCGTGAGTGAAACCAACATGCTGTTGCCCACCCACCGTAGGAACGGGCGTTCGGTGAATAGCTCGACGTATGAATGGAGCGACGCATTCTGCGGGATGATTTCCAGTGAGGTCGATAACAAGCGGTCTCCCGGCCGCAGCGAAATGGTAACGATCTGCGATACGGGATAGATCGCGATGATCGAAAACAGAATCAACGTCGCGTGCGTGGCGATGGATTTGAGGAGTTTTTTGTTTTTAGGGTTCATCTGATTCTAAAAGATTTTGGTGCCGAGACCGGGATTGCCGCGCTCACGGAGTTTACCCTCGAATGTTTTTGTCGGGGGTTCGCTCGCAATGACTAACTCTACTAATAGGCAGCCTCAGTGGCTTTGGTTTTTCGCATGAAGGTAATACTGAACAGCAAGAGAATGACGAATATAACCATCGAAAGAGCTGCCGCGTAACCGTATCGATACAGATTAAATGCCGCCTTATACACAAACGATACAAGGATGTGCGTCTTATCGGAGGGCTCGCCGGCGTTGCTGATCAACCAGACGATATTCAAATTGTTAAATGTCCACACGATACCGAGCGTTATTGCAGGAATCATGACGGGGCGGATGAGCGGGAGCGTGATGTTCTTCAGT
>DATGFY010000261.1:0-3583 GCA_035308785.1 Bacteroidota bacterium
ATCCTGAATTTGCTTGGAAATATCATCGAGCGAGGTGCTGCGGATGAGCCGGAAATCCTGTTCGCGCTTCAATTGCTGACGGCGGAGACTGATTTCGCGGGCCTGGCGCTCGTCATCGACAACGGCGAATGCATCGCCCGCTTGGGGTACGCCGTCGAATCCGAGAACCTGAGCCGGCATTGATGGACCCACGACTTCCACGCGGTTACCGCGTTCATCGAACATTGCGCGGATTCTTCCGCTCTGGATTCCGGCAATAAACGAATCGCCCACTTTGAGTGAGCCGCGTTGATCGAGAAGTGTCGCGACGATACCCTTCCCCTTATCCACCTTGGCTTCGATGACAACTCCTGTGGCTTTTCGGTTGGGGTTGGCCTTGAGATCGAGAACTTCGGCCTCGAGCAGAATCTTTTCTTCCAATACGTTGACATTCTTGCCGGTTCGCGCAGAGATTTCCACGCACTGATATTTACCGCCCCACTCTTCGACAAGGACGTTTCTATCGGCAAGCTGTTGACGAATGCGATCGGCGTTCGAATCGGGTTTGTCGGTTTTATTCAGAGCAATAATAATCGGGACTCCGGCTGCCTGCGCATGGCTGATCGCTTCCACAGTTTGCGGCATCACGTTATCATCTGCGGCAACGACAAGCACAACGATATCGGTAATCTGCGCACCGCGGGCACGCATAGCGGTAAACGCTTCGTGACCTGGGGTATCGAGGAAGGTGATGCGTTTCCCGCCGCTCATTTCGACCGAGTATGCGCCGATGTGCTGTGTAATGCCGCCCGCTTCGCCGGCAACCACGTTGGCGCGTCTAATATAATCGAGCAATGAGGTCTTACCATGATCGACGTGGCCCATGATGGTAACGACAGGCGGCCGGTTTACGAGCGTCTCTTCGCCGTCTTTCTCCTCGTGCACGATGTTTTCCGTGATTTCGGAGAAGAATTCTACCTGGAACGAGAATTCATCGGCAACCAATGTAATGGTATCCTTATCGAGTCTCTGGTTAATGGAAACCATCAGACCAAGCTCTATACACTTTTTAATGACCTCTGCAACGTTTACGCCCATGAGCGTGGCGAGTTCGTTGACGGTGACGAATTCCGTCACGCGCAAAATTGATTTTTCCTGCTCTTTCAGTTCAAGCTGACGGGCTTCTTCTGCCGCACGCTTTTCCTTACGTTTGCGCTTCATTGCGGCGCGCTGCGCCACTGCGGCGGTTTCTTCCATCTCCGCGAGCGTGCGCTTGATCGCTTCCTTTACATCGCCCTGGTTGACTTCAGAATGTTTGAGCCGTTTCTTTTTCTTTCCTTTTGAATCGGACTCATCTGAAACCTTCTCGGTAACAACAACAGGAGCCTTATCAGTGCGGATGCGCTTTTTCTTCTTGCGCTTCTTTTTCTCTGCTTCTAACGCAGCGGTTGAGTTGGGACCGATGCCTTCTGCCGCATCAGCGGCCTTCTGGACGTCCTCGAGATCGATCTTTCCCTTGATGGTTAAACCCATCTTGGGAGTTCGGCGAGGCATCAGCGTGGGCGGCTCGGGCTTCTTTCGTTCGGCAGGGAGCGCAGCAACGGGAGGAACGACTTCCTTGTCTTTCTTCGGAGCCTTGGCGCTGATCTCGGCTTCTTCAGGAGAGGCTACCTCAGTTGGGGCTTCTTCTTCCTTTTCAATAACCGGCGCTTCTTCTATAGGCTGCTCAGGTGGCAGTTGTTCGATGACTACGGGTGCAACCGGAACGACCGGAATTTCAACAATTGCTTCTATTTCAACTTCCTGCGATCCATCGGCCTTGCCGCTCTTCTTCGCTTTCGGTTTTCCGGGTTCAGCGGCGGCAGTCTTTTCTTTCGGCTTCGCCCTCTCACGCGTTTCACGGATCGTTTGGATCTTCCGGTGGTGCTTTTCCGCGACTTCGCGGTCTTTCTTGAAATGATCCATGATTTCATTCATCATGGTATCATCCACCACAGTCATGATCCCCTTAACCTTATGGCCTTTTTGTTCAAGATAGGCAATAAGGGTCTCGTGGGAGATGTTAATCTCCTTGGCGACCTGAAATATTTTCTTTTTTGAAGCCGTTTTTTCCATTACTCGGTTTTGGGTGTCTCTTCCTTTGATTCTTCCGATGTCTCTTCAGCGGATATCTCGTCCGGCGCCGCAACTGCGGGTTGTTCGTCTTCCGCTTTAGTTTCTACAGGCGCTTCAGCAACCGGTTCGGCGGCCTTCTTCACTGTAGTAATGTGTTCGGAATCTTCCTCTTCTTCGTCGAGTTCAGCTTCTTCAAGTTCCCGGCGGATCATTTCCTTCATTGAGGCAATTTTCTCTTTGTCCATTCCGTCGATTTCCAAGAGATCATCGGGATGAGAATCGATGATATCGCGGGCGGACGTAAATCCGGCTTCGACGAGGCGTTCGATGAGGGGCTCGCCTAATTCCTCCCGGAATTCAGTGAGATCCATATCGTATTCTTCTTCGACGCCTTCTTTAATAAGATTAATTTCGTATCCGGTAAGCTTTGCGGCGAGCCGAACGTTTTGTCCATTGCGGCCGATCGCCAACGAAACCTGATCTTTATCCACCGTAACAGTGGCAGTCTTCGCGGCTTGATCGAGAGTGATCGATTTCAGCTTCGCCGGAGCCATTGCGCGCGTAATATACTGAACGGGATCATCGGTGAAATGAATCACATCGATGTTCTCGTTGTTCAATTCGCGGACGATCGAGTGGATACGAACGCCTTTCATGCCGACGCATGCGCCAACAGCATCGATGCGGTCGTCGTGTGATTCCACGGCAACCTTTGCACGTTCGCCGCCTTCGCGGGCGATGCCCTTGATCTCGATAATGCCGTCGTAAATTTCGGGGATTTCCAACTCGAAGAGTTTCTCCAAGAATTTCGGATCCGCGCGTGAGATTATCACCACAGGAGAGGTTGCGCCCTTTCGCACTTCCTTCACGATTGCCCGCAGGGTATCGCCTTTGCGGTAGCGCTCTTTATAAATTTGTTCGCTCTTCGGAAGGATCAGTTCGTTCTTGTTATGGTTGATGAGGATTTCGTTCTTCCGCATCTGGTAGATTTCGCCGACGATGATCTCGCCGAGCATCTCCATATACTCGTTGTAAGTGACTTCCTTCTCGATTTCCTTGATGCGCTGGTTCAGATTTTGTTTCGCGGCGACCACGAGACGTCTGCCGAACGACTGCAAGTCGATCACCTCAACAAAATCCTCGCCAATTTCCAGCGGTTCATCAGTTTTCTTCCGAACGCTTGCAAGGTCGATCTGCGTAGAAGGATCGGTAACTGTTTCGACGACTTGCTTCTGGAGATAAATTTCGATATCGCCTTTGTCCATGTTGACAACGACGTCGAATCGGGCCTCGAGGCCGTATTTCTTTTTGACCATCATCGAAAACACATCCTCGACAATACCGACGAGCATGTCTTTATCGATGGTCTTCTCCTTAGCCATTTGGGAGAACGATTCGGCGATTTCTTTGTTCATATTTTGCTCCGGATCATAGAATTATTGTAAACTGCATTACCAACGCGGAAGCACGAATGCTTCCACAAGATTCG
>DATGFY010000262.1:0-3195 GCA_035308785.1 Bacteroidota bacterium
CCTGAATAAGCCCGAGGAAAGATGTCCCGGCCTTATTCCCGTAATCGCCGACGTTCACACCGGTCAATACGATCTCCCGGTAACCCTGATCGGCTAACGTGTGCGCTTGATACACGATATCAGATAGCTCACCGCTCCGACTTGCGCCGCGAGCGAGCGGTATTGTACAGAATGAACATGAATAATCGCACCCATCCTGCACTTTTAGATACGCGCGCGTTCTCCCATCGGATATTTCGGAATGCGAGGATACAAAATCTATCGGTTCATCGATGCACGAGATAAACGATTGCGATGCTCCGGTTTTAACAAAATTCCCGGCATGTGAGAAAATATTGAATTTCTCTTGCGCGCCCAACACCAGATCGACTCCCTCGATGGATGCGATCTCTTCAGGTTGAAGCTGCGCGTAGCAACCGATGACCACGACATAGGCGTTCGCCGATTGGCGAAGCATCCTGCGAACAATCTGCCGGCATTCGCGATCAGCGCGTTCTGTTACGCTGCACGTATTAATGACATAGATGTCCGCCGGGTCACCGCTATCGACCACGGCAACGCCTCGATCGACAAACTGGCGGCCGATAGTCGAGCTCTCCGAAAAATTTACTTTGCACCCAAGCGTGTGGATGCCGACGGTTTTCATGGACGTGTTGCTCGTATCTACAAAAACTCCCTCCCGCTGATCGCGAGAGGGAGCATGATGTATGAACTGTTCCGTATGAGTGACGCGGTTATTGCATGAAGTCGGATGCCGCAGGTTCCGCAGGGGCTTCGGTGCCTTCTTCCGGTGTCCCGGAAACGGTCGCGATGTCCTTCATCGTCATCTTCGGCAGCTTATGCTGCGCCGCGTAATCGTCGATTATCTTCTGGTCTTTACCCTTCAGATACTCAACGACGGAAAGAACGATTTTTTTGTTCTCCTTGTCGAATTCGATCACCTGTGTCATCAGCGAATCGCCGACGTGGAACGTGTCTTCGATCTTCTTGATCTGCGTCGTCGAGAGATGCGAAACAGGGATGAACGCATCGACGCCGAGCGGCAGTTCGACGATCACCCCTTTTTCGATGATGCGCACGATCTTCACTTCGACTTCGGTGCCGACCTGATAGGTCTTATCGAACGCTTCCCACGGATTATCCTTTACCTGTTTGTGGCCCAAGGAAATCCTGCGCTGTTCGACATCGACGCCAAGAATCACGACATCGATCTTTTCGCCCTTCTTCACGATTTCTCCGGGATGGCGAATTTTCTTCGTCCATGAGAGATCGGAAATATGGATCAACCCATCGAATCCTTCTTCTAATTCCACAAATGCGCCAAACGCAGTCAGATTGCGGACTGTGCCGGTATGCCGGGAACCGATCGGATAGCGCTGGAGCAGATTAAGCCACGGATCGGGCTCGAGCTGCTTCATACCGAGGGAGATCTTCTTATTATCCTTATCGAGGCTCAAAATAATCGCGTCGATCTTCTGACCCATCGAAACGATCTGCGACGGATGTTTGATATGCTGCGTCCAGCTCATCTCGGAGATATGGATAAGACCTTCGATGCCCTTTTCGATCTCGATGAATGCTCCGTAATCTGCCAAAGAGACAACTTTGCCGTTGACCTTCGTGCCGATTGGATACCGGACATCGATGTTTTCCCACGGATGCGGCTGGAGCTGTTTCAAGCCAAGCGATATGCGCTTCTTCACTTCGTCGAAATCCAGCACGACAACGTTGATTGTCTGATCGAGCTTCACGATTTCCGAAGGATGGTTCACGCGGCCCCATGAGAGGTCGGTAATGTGGATCAAACCATCGACGCCGCCGAGATCGACGAATACGCCGAAATCGGTAATTGCCTTGACAGTGCCTTCGAGCACCTGGCCTTTTTCCAAACGCGAAAGAATTGCATTGCGCTGCTCGGAGATCTCTTCTTCCACCAAGCTCTTATGGCTGACCACGACGTTTTCATCGGGATGTTTCATCTTCACGACGCGCAGTTCCATCACTTTGCCGATAAACTGATCGAAATCGCGCACCGGTTTAATATCGATTTGCGAGCCCGGCAGGAATGCATCGATGCCCATAAGATCGACAACAAGGCCGCCCTTGATCCGGCGGGTAATTTTTCCCTGGAGCACTTCGCCGGTATCGTACGCGCGGGTGATGCGCTCCCACGTGCGCATGAAATCGGCGCGCTTGCGCGAGAGGACTAACTGTCCGTCGCGGTTTTCGACGCTCTCCAAAAATACTTCAATATCTTCGCCCGGTTTGATCTGGTCGAGGTTGGGGAATTCGGTCAGCGGAATCAAACCTTCCGACTTGAACCCGATATCCACTGCCACACCGTTATCGTTGATCGCGACGACACGTCCTTTTACGATCTGCCCTTCCTGTACCTTGCCGAATGTCTGGTCGTATAATAGCACCATCTCATCGTATTCGGTCTTGGAATAACTGACGTCCTCGAGTTGCGCTACAACCTTTCGGCCGCTTCCGAATTTCTCAGGAATAACAACCATGTTCTGTTCTTGACGCGATTCGTCCCTTCGTGATCCTGCCATTAAGTTTCCTTCTGTTTCTTTCTGATATAATTACAGGCGCTTCTCAATGCCGGTATGCACGTCATCGGATGCATTTCCGGAATATCCAACGCCAAATGTTGGGTAAATTATGATTTAGGATGACTAAAATTCTTACGCCAGCGCTTCGATCGGTTCTGCGAACCGTTTCTCGATCGCGCCTTTGATTTGCACCATGAGCCATTGAGGCGTCGACGTGGCTCCGCTGATGCCGACACTTGCGACTCCATCGAACCACGCCTGTTCGAGTTCGGATTCCGTCTCGACAAAATAAGTGCGCGGGTTCGCTTCCTGGCAAATCTGAAACAGCACTTTTCCGTTCGAGCTGTGCCGGCCCGCGACAAAAATCATGATATCGTTCTGCTGGGCATACTCACGCAGCTTCTTCTCGCGTCCGAAGACCTGTCCGCAAATCGTATCCTTCGCATGAAACTCGGTCGCCTCCTCTTCGAACGTATCGAACTCTACCTCTTTGACTCTGCGGGTAAGTTCTTCTTTCAACTTATAAAACGTCACCTTATCCATCGTTGTCTGCGAGAAGAGCACCGTCTTGCGGCTCAGATCGAGTTTATCGATCTCTTCGAGAGATTTGATGACAATTGCTTCGCCGTTCGTTTGG
>DATGFY010000263.1:0-6955 GCA_035308785.1 Bacteroidota bacterium
ATAGCGCGGCGAGCGTCGTCGGTCCGGTAACGGTAATGCGGTAATCGCGCTGGAGGATATCGGACAGACCGGGACGCCGAAGCACTTCGGCATAAAGCCCTTCGGTCGGCAAAAACATGATGGCGAAATCGGTGGTAGATGGCGGGTCGAGATATTTTTCCTTGATCGTCTTTGCTTCGCCCTTGATGCGTGTTTCGAGCATCTTTCTTGCCTCCTCGACAAGGGGAGCATTGGAAAGTTCTTGCGCCTCAACTAAGCGCTGGTAATCTTCCAACGGAAACTTTGCGTCGATCGGCAGCCAGACGGCGTCGCCGTTCATCTTCTCGCGGCCCGGGAGTTTTATGGCAAATTCAACCCGGTCGTTGCTGCCATTTTTCGTGGCGACATTTGCAGCATACTGCTCCGGGCTAAGCATTTGTTCCAGCAAATTCCCAAGCTGGACTTCTCCCCACGTGCCGCGCGTCTTGACATTCGTCAGCACTTTCTTCAAGTCGCCGACACCGGAGGCCAACGATTGCATTTCACCCAATCCCTTATGGACTTGCTCCAGCCGTTCGCTCACAAGTTGGAACGACTCGCCGAGACGCTTCTCCAGCGTGGCGTGGAGTTTCTCATCGACTGTGGCGCGCATTTGTTCGAGCTTTGCGCTGTTATCTTCCTGCATCCGGCGCAACTGCTGTTCGACTGTGCCGCGAAGTGTTTCCAGACGTTTCTCATTGGATTCGGTGAGATTGGCGAGTTGTTTGGAAAATGCATCGAGGAGATTTTTCTGCATGCCCGCCTGCTCGGTGAGCCGGGCGAGGATAGATTCGGTAAACGCTTTCATGGCCGCGGCACTTTCTTCACGCGATTGCTTTCCGACGGAGGATGCCTCTTCACGGTTCCGCGCCAGTTCTTCGCGGAGCGCGCGCTCGGTGCGCTCCAGATTCTTATTGAGAGTAGAAATCCCCTGTTCAACCTGCTCAGCCGTCGCTCCCTGTCCGGATGGCCGGATGCGCACAACCAGGGAGATGAGAAATCCCAGTAAGGCAATTACTACTATAAATAGAATTATCGATGCCATCAAGTATTAGATGAAATGCAGTTTATTAACTTCAATAAATGTAAGGGATTTGGGAATGAAAAGAAAGCGACGCGGATTTCCAATTTCCGATTGCCAATTGCCGATTTTGACGTGCATTCCAGCAGCGTTCCTGGAACACTCATCTCGGAGCGTACATTTACGGCTGGCAGACCGTAAAAATACGTTGAGATAACCGTACAAATACGCTTAACTTTCCGTACTCTACGGGCATGATTTTTCGTAATTTTACATCTTGATTTCCGAACCTGTGGTTAGTACAATTGAATTATCTCATTTTCTCTGTTCCGCGTGTTTTGCGAAATGGAATGTGAGACCGGGATTTACTACCTTGAAGTTTTACTCCGTGGATTATTCAGTGTAAGGGTACACTTCAAGCATGAAAAAGCTGTTATTTGTACTTATTCTGGCACTTAGTTCATCCAATGCCCTTCGTGCCGCAGACGCGGATGATACAGGCTCTGTTAAGATTTCAGCCGCGTTTTGGAGCCGATATATATGGCGGGGATACGACCTTAACGGCCGGAAACCCGTGTTGCAGCCATCGGTGGAATTCTTATCGCTTCCGTATGGATTCGCCGCCGAACTTGACGGCTCAATCGGGCTTGATCGGAATCAACTAGACGAGGCCGATATTTCTCTCTCGTACGCGTTGGATATTTTTGACAGCACGCTCAGTGCCACTGCCGCCATCTGGTCGTACCAATATCTTGGAACTCCGGCAACGATCTACTTGACCGGCGATACGGGGCAAGCAAGCAGCGAAGAACTACTTTTCACCTTTACGACAAATAAGATTCCATGGGGGTATGTCACACTTGAGTATGGCCGCGGTTTGGGCGGAGTGGATGGCGGGAACGGGATCAAGGGTAACTATGTAAGTCTCTCAATCGGAAAAGATTTCGATCTGACGAGTTCGAAACTCAGCTCGGTGCTTTCAGCCGTTTATCTCGATCAGTATCAGGTTCCGAACAAGATCGTGGCACTATCTCTTGCCAACAGTATGACATGGAACTTTGAACGCGTTGGCGTATCGCCAAATCTGAACTTCACCTATCTTCCCGATCCGGAGATCATGAACGGGAATGAAGAAAAGACGATTGTCTGCGGAGGAGTGTCAATAATATATAGGATCTAAATTGCCGATTTAAATTATTTGTCAGTTATCCACTATCCACTTTATAGTCAACCCTAAGGAGGATCAAATATGAAGTCACCGAGAAAAAGGAATGGTAGTGCGCAAGACGGGTGGAAGATCATACTTTTCAGTTCGATTCTACTCTTGACGGTCTCACGAGGAAGTGCTCAGACAACATTCAATCCGTTTGGATGGATTGGGACAAACTTCGACGGCGTAGCTATGTGGGTTAATCCTTATAGCACCCACTATGATGACGTGCGAACAAAGGGTGCATTTGGAAACCAAAACACTCCATTTTCGTACGGCGCCGAGTTATTGATCGGACCGTTCTCAACATATCAATATTTAGATGTCATAGATTCCGTGAAGTCACGAGCGAGTAGAATGGAAATCAAGAAGTGGATGCAAGACTCACTTTACAAGACTGGTTTGAACTTCGGGGATACGGTAAAAGCAATAAATGACATTTTAGGAAAGCTCCGCGACGAGGAGGATAGTTCTTGGTCATTTGAGTTTGGTATTGGGCTCGATTACTCCGATAGCTATGGTCATCAGTGGGATACCGTCCATTTGGGGCGCGGAGATACACTTGACATTTCAGCTCCAATGCTTGGCTATTATCTATCGGGATATGCAGACTCGCCTTGGTATATTCTCCCCGATGTAAATCTTTATTTTGGCGGAACTGCAGGTTTCTACTCGACCCAAAATGCTACAGCCACGACACCGAAAATGGGTTCATTTGCGATTAATGGAAATACATTTGCTCTCGAAGGACTAGTAGGTGGTTCGTGGCCATTCGCGAAAAGGGGGGCATCTTCCTTTTTCGTCGAGGTAGGATATCATTACCTAAAAACGACCTATGCCTCCACCGATCCAAAAACATATCCTATAAAACGACCGGGTCCAGTAAGCCTTGACCTGAGCGGGTTCCACCTGTCGGTGGGTATTGAATTTGCCAAAAAGAGCGACTGACCTATTTTTTCCGGGAATTGAGTTCAGTGTATACATCGCTCAGCCCAATCCCCTTCTCCTCCAGCAGTACAAGGAGGTGGTAAAGCAGGTCGGCTGATTCTTCGATGCAGCGCTGCTTGTCCGGGTATTGGGCGGCAATGGCAAGCTCAACGGCTTCCTCGCCGACTTTCTGCGCGATGCGGGAAATCCCTTTGCGAAATAATTTGGCAGTGTACGAATCTTCCGGCATCGTCATTTTGCGCTCATGAATGACAGATGCGAGCTCAGCAATCGCGTCCCCCCTCTCCCCAGTGGGGAGAGGGGCGGGGGGTGAGGGTCGCGACCCAAAACAACTTCTCTCCCCCGTATGGCATGTCGGCCCGTGCGGCTTTGCCGAAATGAGCAGCGCATCGCCATCGCAATCGAGAGCGATCGATTGCACATCGAGAAAATTGCCGGATGTTTCGCCTTTCTTCCAAAGCCGCTGCTTGGACCTACTCCAGAAGACGACTTGTTTTTCCGCAAGAGTTTTTTGCAGCGCCTCGCGGTTCATAAAGCCGAGCATGAGAACGGAGCCATCGGCGGAATCCTGAATAACGGCAGGCACGAGCCCGTTGAGTTTGCTGAAGTTAATTTTATCGATGTTGAATGTGGATTGCATATCGAATCAGTTTTAATGAGAATGGGATTGCTTCGTTATTCCGCCGACGTTGTCGCCGGAACGCCTCGCAATGACTATCCATTTTGGTTATGTCGTCCGGATGTAGATACCGTTCGACGAAAGAAACGTTTTTAATTCTGCGATGCGGATTTCTTGAAAATGGAAAACGCTCGCTGCGAGGACAGCGTCAGCACGGCCGATTTTCAACGCGTCAAGGATGTGTTCTCTCGTGCCCGCGCCGCCGGAGGCAATGATTGGGACGCGAACCCGGGACGCAAGCTGTGAAAGCAATTCGTTATCGTATCCGTCTTTCATCCCGTCGCGGTCGATCGAGGTGACAAGCAGTTCGCCTGCGCCGCGCCGTTCGACTTCTTCCGCCCACACAAGCGCACTGATTTCAGTTTCATGCGTGCCGCTTTTCGTTTTGATGATCCACCCCGAGCCGCTCCGCTGTGCATCGATCGCCGCAACGAGCGCCTGTGAACCAACCTTATCGGCCGCACGGGCAAGAATGTCGATATTTTCAGTGAGAATCGTATTCAGCGAAACTTTGTCTGCCCCGAGACGCAAGAGCATAAGAATTTCTTCGAGAGTGCGAATCCCCCCTCCCACCGTCAGCGGGATCGCTATCTTGGCTGCAATCTGCTCGACCAATCCATAGAACGGCTTTCGGCCTTCAAGTGTCGCGGAAATATCGAGCACCACAAGTTCATCGGCGCCTTCAGCGGAATAGCGCGCGGCAAATTCCAGCGCGTCGCCCACATCGGTAAGATTCTTGAACTTTCTGCCCTTCACAACCCTGCCATCGAGAACATCGAGGCACGGAATGATGCGGCGCGTCAACATACGGTGCGGAATAGTTCATCCAATGGGATTGCCTTCTCATAAATCGCCTTGCCGATGATTGCACCCTCTACACCCGTTGTTGCAAGTTCGACGATGTCTTCTTTCGACCGCACGCCGCCGGAGGCGATCCATTCCATCGAAGGGAACCCGGTAACAAGCTCCCGGTAAAGTGAAATATTCGGCCCGGCAAGCAGCCCGTCTCTCCGGATATCGGTAGAGAGAATGCGGACGACGCCGATATTTGCCATCGAGGCAACGAATTTCGCGAGAGAAAATTCTTCCGAGTCCTGCCACCCATTCGTGGCAATCTTTCCGTCTTTCAGATCGAGCGCGGCGCAAAACGATTCGGGGCCGAACTTCTTCGCCCACTCGCTGAGGGTTTCCGGCGATCGCGCCGCCAGACTGCCGACTACCACTCGCTTCGCGCCAAGGTTGAGCAGCCGTTGAACGTCGTCCTCGGTCCGAATGCCGCCGCCGACTTGAACCGAAATCCCTTGTACGGCGAGGACTTGCGTCAATGCATCCCAATTCACCACATGCCCTTCTTTCGCGCCTTCGAGATCGACAACGTGCAGTTGCTTCGCCCCCGCCGCGGCGAATTGTTCTGCCATATCGCGGGGAGAAACATCGTAATTCTTCTGCTGCGAGAAGAGACCTTCCGTAAGACGAACGCAGCGGCCGTTAAAAATGTCTATCGCGGGAAAGATCTGCATAGGTCGTTGAAATTTTTCAAAAGCTGCATCCCATGCGCGCCGGATTTTTCCGGATGGAACTGCACGCCGAATCGGTTACCGTCCGAAATAACCGAACTGAATTTCGTGCCGCACTCAGTCACCGCGAGCGTGTGCGAATCGACCGGAGCATAATAGGAATGTGCGAAATAAAAATACGATCCGCTCACAATCCCGGATGTGAGGAGATTGCCGCCGTTCGTCGAGTCCACCGTGTTCCACCCGATATGCGGGATCTTTACCGCCTCGCTCGTAAACTTATACACTGTGCCGGGCAGGATTCCGAGACATTCCGTGTTTCCCTCTTCTGATATTTCATAGAAGAGCTGCATACCGAGACAGATGCCGAGAATTGGTTTTGAATTTTCCCGCAGAAATTTTGTAAGACCGCGCCGTTCAATCGATTCCATAGCGCCCTGCGCGGCACCCACGCCCGGCAGTATGATTCCATCGCACCGGCTGAGTTGCGGAATGCTTGCACTCACCATAAAATCGATATTCGATGCGCGCAAGGCGTTCACCACCGAGGCGATGTTGCCCGCCTCGTAGTCGATTATGCCGATCATAGCGAAGCTCCCAACGTAGGATAATCCGCCGTCGGTGGATCAGCTTGTCCACTCTTAAGCAAGGACAAGCTGAAGCATGTCCTACGAAAAACAACATTCATAATATACCTTTCGTCGTCGGCAACGATTTCAGCGCCCGCCGATCAATTTGGACTGCATGCCGAAGCGCAACAGCAGTCGCCTTAAAGATCGCTTCAAGCTTATGATGTTCATTTCTTCCCTTGCACCGGATATGCAGCGTTGCCATAAGGCCATCTGCAAAGGCGGCAAAGAAATCGGCCGCAAGTTCTGTCGGGAAATCGCCGACGCGCTCCCGCTTGAACGAGCAATCAAATGAAAGATGCCGCCGGCCGCTGAAATCAAGAACGACTTCAGCGAGCGCTTCATCCAATGGCGCGGCAAAGCCGAACCGCGCTATCCCTTTTTTCGTACCCATTGCTTTTCGGATTGCTTCGCCCAGCACAATACCGGTGTCTTCGACTGTGTGGTGCTCGTCGATTTCCAGATCGCCTTTCACGCGGAGATCGATATCGATGCGTGAGTGTCGGCTGAGCTGCGAGAGCAGGTGATCGAAAAACCCGATACCGGTCGCGATATTGTACACGCCGGTTCCGCCCAGCGCAACGCACGCAGAGATGGCGGTCTCGTTCGTCTTCCGGTTGATTGCCGCCATGCGTGATGAACGGAAGATATACTCGCAGGCCTGGACTCCACTGGAGGTTGAAAACTCTGCTCCCGGATGGGCCTTGGTGTTCTTATTCGCAAGGAGATGAATTCCTCTCGCCCCAAGATTCAATGCAAGCTCGATATCAGTGTTGCGGTCGCCAAGGACGAAGGAATTCAGCCAATCGATTGTATTAGTGCGGAGATAATTCTTGAGTAACCCGATTTTGGGTTTGCGGCAATCGCAGTGATCGTTTGGACGGTGGGGGCAGATGAAAATCTTATCGAAATGGACGCCTTCGCCTCCGAGCA
>DATGFY010000264.1:0-2411 GCA_035308785.1 Bacteroidota bacterium
GCAACTGCTCGAAGCAATCCAACTAAAAGATTCCCTTTCATTTAAGACCCGCCAGGTTCCTCTCGGCAATAATATCCGGTACGCTGTAGCCGCGGCATTGAACGGCGATAAATATTCGGACGTGATTGTATTGACTGATAACCCAATCGAGGTGCAAGTCTTCGTCGCTAAACCGAATGGAACGTTTTCCAAACATTGGAGCTGGCCGCTTGAATCCGCGGATGAAAAACTTGTCGTTGGAGATATCAATGCCGACGGCAAACCGGACCTTATTTTCTATACCAAGAAAGCGCCGGGTCTTACGGTTTTCCTTGGCAAAGGCGGGGGATTGTTTGAGCGGCCAAAGGTAATCTTCGAAGACATTTCGTTCAGCCGTTTGGAATTAATAGACCTGAATGGAGATAAAATCCCCGATCTTCTTGGCGTGAATTGGGTTTCTAATGAAATTCTTCTGTACACCGGATACGGCGATTTAAAGTTTGGAATTCCGTCGCATATTCAATTGCAAAAAATTCCTTCGATGATCGTTGCCGCAAAGCTCGACAGCGGCTCAACGACCGATCTCGCGTTCGCGTATCCCGAAGACGGGACTATCGATGCCTATTTCGGCGATGGACTTGGCGGGTTTCACCTTGGTAAAACGATTCAGATCGACGCCGACATTATGCGGATGGTCGCCGCCGATCTGGACGGCGACGGGAAGGACGAATTGTGTCTGCTTGAAAATAATCCGCCGGGTGTCGATGTCTGGATTAATGGAGGAAACGGAGCGTTTGTTTCGAGCAATCTATTTTACACCGGAAAATCTCCGAACGATATCGTTTTGTTTCCTCGTGCGGGATCATCGGACCTTAGCGCTGCGGTTCTTGATTCAGCGAACATGACCGTGCGGGTGCTATTCAGCGATCGTGTAAAGCGCACAAGCGATCTCCCTCAATCGTACTCCCTCTCACGCGGTGCCGCGGGAATAACAAGCATCGATCTGAACCATGACGGATGGAACGATCTGTTGGTGACGAATTCTGATCTTCAAACGAGTTCCGTTTATCTTAACAGGAAAGATGGAAGATTCGGAGGACAAATCGTCATTCCATCATCGATGAATTCAACCGGAGTGTATGCTTTCCCCGGGACCGATTCCTCGGTGGGTTTGATTTTGTCCGGTAAGCGGGAGGAGAAGATCGTTGCCTCGCAGTTAAACACGGTTTCCTATTCGCAATCTACCGTTTCAATTCCGACCCAGTCAAATCCCCAGATTCTCTCCGCATCAATACATCCCGAAACAGGTTTGTTGGACATTTACGCTGTGGAAGTCGATCGGTCTTCGCAGCAAAATATGCTTACGAATTTTGAACAGGTGGCTCCGGCGCGGTTTATCGAAAAGGATATCACACCGGTTCAACCGTTGCTGTGCGGGACGATACTTTCCGGCTCACCGCCTTTCCTTGTCTATTTAAAGTATGCCAAGAAAGAAGGCCTGATCGAGGCTTACCGTACCCCACTTGCCGAAGCCCAATCAAACAATGCTCCTGTGCATCTATTCGATCTCGCCGATCAAATACAGCCGCGTGCTCTGCTTTGGAACATTGATATCAATGGCGATGGTATCCAAGATTTGGTGTTTGATCTCTCCGAGCCGGATAATAACCTCTATGTCGCTCTCGGACGGAAAGATTCATCCTATGCCAAGCCGACCTTTCATCTTCGAGACGGCATTAGCATCGCTTCGCTCGATAACCTAAAGTTCGGCGATGTCAATTCCGATGGCAAATTGGACATCGTACTCAATAACAATCTCGACCGGACTATTGAAGTCTATCTCGGCAGGGGAGACGGAAGTTTTCTTCCGCGGGTCCGGCTTATGAGTTCCGAAAATATCGGGGGATTCACGCTCAGCGATATTAATCATGATGGCAAAATGAAGCTCATCGTCACCGATGCGTTGACAGGGCTCCTTCGAATTATTTCATTAGGCAACGATTGAAGCGGCTGTTTTCGCTATTTGCATTTTGTTTGCTGGTGGTGATGACCTATGCCTTTGGAATTGCAGGTCCACCCGGCTCTCGCATTGTAACGAATCCTCCAAATGCCAAGTACGAGGGGGTTTACCAGATACTCAGGAATCGCGCATCGGTCTCCGGAATTCCATTCAACCAAGCTATCCTCTCTGATCGTAAGTGCGGCCTTAAGATGATGGAGATGATCCACCGTTTACGACCGACGATGACCGCAGAAGAGCGTAGCGAGATCGATCGGGCGTTGGCAACGAACGGATACCAGAAAGATCGGGTCATCGGTCATTTCGATATTTTTTATGATACCACGGGAGATAATGAGCCGTTCCTGATCGATTCGAGCAATGTTCCCATCTCGGGCACAGCCGAGCAATATATCGATTCGGTTGGATACTA
>DATGFY010000265.1:0-2533 GCA_035308785.1 Bacteroidota bacterium
AGTCCGCTATCGGCGTATGCGTTGCGGAGCTTGACAAGTTGTGGCATTTCCTCGCGGCAGGGGTCGCACCATGTCGCCCATACGTTAAGGAGCGTTACATGTCCTGCGTTTTGCCGGACAAGTTCTAAGAGTTTCTGGTGATTGGTCTTCTGTACGGTAGGCAATGAAATCTCTCCCGCTCCGGATGGAAAGAACAGCATCCAGATCCAGAGCGGAAGAGAACAAAGAAACGTCATGGGGTATTAATCGGCTTCGACGCGCTTGATGGAGCAGCCGAACGCTTTCGTTTCGGTCTTGGGCGGTTCCTTTCCGGCAAGAAGCGCATCGAGCGTGATTGCAAGATCTTTCGATTGAATCTTGGAAGCATCCTTGCTGTCATCGATACGGCCATGATAGACCAGCGCGCCTTTCGCGTTGATGACGTACACCTCGGGCGTGTGTTCCGCACCGTAGGCATCGGCGATCTTATTGTTGATGTCCTTCAATACGGGAAACGTAAATCCGTGCTCCTTGGAGTGTGCTGCGATATCGGCCGCAGTCTCCTTCACGTTCGCATTGATGCCGACGAATGCGACGCCTTTCTTGGCGTATTCTTCATTCAGTTTCTCCATTCGTTCGTTATAGGCATTGGACACCGGACATTGGGTCGAGATAAACATCGCGACGACAAACTTGTTCTCTTTCAGAAGGTTATCGAGCGCGAATTCTTTCCCATCGTAATTCTTCAGCGAAAAGGTTTGCACATTTTCGCCGATCTTTGGCGCCTTCAAATCCGCGCCAAGAAACGTGAATGCAGAGACCGTGACCGCAATCGCAGCGATCGTGAGAACAACATTTTTCATAGATATTCTCCGTGTGTGATTAGATAACGAGATAGTGAAAAACCATTGGGACAGTTGCCAGCGTTGCAGTTACTTGCCCGCCATGTATTGTTTGAACATCACCACCGTGAGCTTTGTTCCGCATTTGAAGCATTTATTTTGGTACTGCCCGGCCGCAGATCCGCACGATGGGCACGGGAACATCCCCTTTGGGATTTTCCGCTCCACCTTCGGGGGAGCAGTTGGCGCTGCCGGTTCGGGGCTTCCGAAGGACGTTGCCCCAGCAAGCGCACCGAACGATTCAAGGGCTGCAGCTTCGGCCTTTGCCGCCGGTTCATTTGCAAATACGCCTTGCGTGTGGCCGAATGCCGAGAGTGACGGATCCGGGGGCGGGGGAGCATCATCGCTTTCCAGCGCCATCACGCCGGCATCCGATGCCGCCGCAAGTGATGCATGCGAATCCATAACCATCGTACCCGAAATGAGATCGTGCAGTGCCCGGTTTTGACCGGTAAAGAATGCCATGATATATCCTCCGCACAGAGGAAGCGCCGATACTAGTTTGCCAAGATTCCGAAGGATCGCCCTAAAAAACGAAATCGGTTGTCCTTCCAGGTCGGAAACGGAAATCCCCATAATCGATTTGCCTCGCGTTGCCCCTTTGGAGGATTCGGCGATTGCGTAGTACAACAAAACGATCGATGCAACAACGTATGGGACATAGTCCGATACTTTAATGAAAAGCCACTGAAAATAGAGCAAAAAAAAATGTAAATTGTCGCTCCGATCGCTCCGAGGATAAGTGAATCGATAAGAACTGCGGCAAGCCGCTTCAATGGACTTGCCGGATGAAACGCACTGTTGCCCTTCACTGGTTTCATAATAGGAATCTCTCTACTGCGCTTTTATAACTAAACGATGTTGTAAAAGTTATTGAATAAGAGGGAGATTGTCAAGACTATTATCCTGCGCGGATGATCTTTGCAAGAGCGAACGCCGCCCCGGAAGCGAGCCCTCCAACGAGCACCGTTTGAAATGCTCCGCGCCACGGTGAGAATCCCGTAAAATGCGCCTTGAAATATCCGAAACAAAATAGGGCAATTCCGGTAACGGCTATTGAGTAGTACAGTCCCGTGATAATATTCGATGCGATCATATAGGGAAATAGCGGTATGAGCCCTCCAAGAATATACGAGAAAGCGATCGTGCGAGCGCTTCTTGAAGCTCGTGAGGGGTCTGGCTTTTCGAGGCCAAGTTCGAATCTCATCATGAAATCGATCCACTTATCACGGTCGGATTTGATTTGGGCAACCACCGGGGAGATATGTTCTTCTGTGAGACCGTAGTCGCGGAAGACTTCCGCCACTTCCTCGGTTTCTTTATCCGGGAGATCGATGGTCTCCTGATACTCGCGCAGGCGTTCAGACGCGTAATGTTCGGAATCGGTCTTGGCTGCAAGGTAGCCGCCGAGACCCATAGCAATAGAGCCGGCGACAATTTCGGCGAAACCTGCGGTGACGACTATCCCGGTCGAGGCGGCTGCACCGGTAAGCCCCGCAGCAAGCGCGAAGGGCACCGTCAGGCCATCGGACATGCCGATGACGATATCGCGGATGGTATCAGTTGCGCGAAAATGTTTTTCAGTGTGGTCAATTTGAGGCATTGTGAGATACTATTTGATTGAGAATGATCCTTACCGGAGCTTTAATATA
>DATGFY010000266.1:0-3567 GCA_035308785.1 Bacteroidota bacterium
CGATCCATCAAATAGAACCCGTAAAGCTCATCGCTCATTTCGTAGCCGGTCCATTTCATCGAGATGGCGTTGGCTTTAAGGAGTGAATCGCCTCCCGCGCGGCGGGTAACGGGGTGGACATCGGTTACGATCGGTCCGTGCTTGGTGGCGCGGGTGACGAATTCGATGCTGTCGCGCGTGCCGATATAGATTGTTTCCTCGCGCGGATCGGTAGTAAATGTGGAATCGCGGTAGGAGTAGTGTTTTGCAGATGAATCTAACTTTTCGGAGTAGAAGTCCGCGTCATCGAGCATCGCATTTGTCATCCCCCACGCGAGCGAATCGTTGTGGCCGATGACGACAACCGGTGCACCGGGAATGGTCACACCCTCAACGTTCCAACCCGGAGCGCTTAAGTGCATTTCGTACCAACGTGAGGGGGCGCCGAACTTCAAATGAGGGTCGTTGGCAAGGAGCGGTTTTCCCGTAACCGATTTCGCACCGCTCACCACCCATGCATTGCTGCCGGCCGAAAGTGTACCCATGTTAAACAATTCGCGGTAGTTTCTCACCGTGGTCAACAGGTTGTGAATCGATTCCACATCGGTTTCGGTTAATGCTCGACCCTGATCCGCTTGATCATCCAATGCCGTTTTCTTAGGTCGGGAGAGTTTTTTAACGGGAGATATATTCGTAACAGGCTGGCCGATAATCGGAGGGATTGAATCGGGCCATGTTGGCAATATCTCTTTGAATTTATCGGCAGGAACTTTTGCGGCAATTTCTGCATATGAGAGATCGACCCACCAGGCGAAATTGAGTTCCCAGGCCATCAGCCGCGCGAGGAGGAGCGAATGCTTTACCTCCCAATGCTCGGGTTGGTAGCGAAGCATGTCGAATTCCACGGGGAATTTCCCTTGGTGCGAATCGATATAGGCGTTGACCCCATCGGCGTATTCCTGGAGCATGGCGCGGGATTCGGGGTGCAGATGCTGTTCCAGCGAATCGGCAAGCGCCGCAAATCTCAACGTGCGGAATAATTTATCGAAGGCGAGTGCCGATGTATCGAAAATCTCCGCCAACCGTCCTTCGCCTGCGCGCCTCCCGATATCCATCTGCCACAACCGGTCTTGCGCGTGGACATAACCGGTTGCGACCATCAGATCGTGTTCATCCGTCGCGACGATATGCGGGATGCCGAATTCATCGCGATAGACATCCACGGGTGCGTGGAGGATCGAAAGAGTCACCGTTCCATGCGTTTCGGGAAACGACTTAGTGACCTGGAAGTGGAGAAATACGATAACCGCAGCAACGATGACGACAATCGTTAATGCAATTCCGAGGAGGAGTTTAGTGTATTTTGGCAAGGGCGGGAGGCTTATGGGAGGGAGTTCGTGCGGTGACTGTTCGTACAAAACACCCGCTGCGGTCCTTTAATTCTTGCAAAATGTGGGGTTTTTCGAATCATTAGGCCTTTCTAATGTACGAAATTTGGAGGAATGTATTGCTGACCCGTGGAGTTATTGGATGCGGATCATCGATTCCATTCAGCGCGCAGCTTCACTCCGAGTAACTCACCCCCAACCCCCTCTCTTACGAAGAGAGGGGAGGCGATCATCTGAAATTAAATAGGCGAATAATTAGGGACAATAGACGTCTGGCCGAACTTGACTCTTTGGGTCTGGTGCCCTGCGACGCTTCGGGTAACTCCCCTCCGGTCCCTCTCTTACAAGAGAGGGGAGCGAGTTCGGAATCAGTTAGCTTCCTCGGGCATGGCGCCTTGGGGAGCGTAGCGTTTTTCGCGGGGCTTGAAGGCGAGGAGCTTTGCGAGCGATTTGAAGAATGCGGGAACCTTCACGCGCATTTCTTCCACCCAGAGATAGACTGTCGGCACAACGACGAGGGTCAGCAAGAGTGAACTGATCAAACCGCCGACGAGCGCCCACGCGAGGCCGGATTTCCATTCGGCGCCGGCGCCGGTGGAAAGCGCGATGGGCAACATTCCCATGACCATCGCCACGGTGGTCATCAGGATGGGGCGGAGGCGAGTTTCGCCCGCCTCAAGGAGAGCTTCGATCGTTCCATGGCCCTGGCCGCGCATTTGGTTCGTTCGATCGACGAGAAGGATTGCGTTCTTCGCGACGAGGCCAACGAGCATGATAATTCCAAGGAGAGAGAATATGCTTAACGATCTCATCGAGAGTGCAAGCGCAAGCAAAGCGCCCACCATTGCAACGGGTATTGAAAACAATACCACAAACGGATAGACATAAGAATTATACAATGCTACCATAATCATATACACGAACAAGATTGCGGCAAGAAGCGCGAGACCCAAATTGGTGAATCCCTGTGCGCGGTTTTTTTCGTCGCCAAGATAATGAATGCCGATGCCTGCGGGCAGCGTTGTTTTGGCGAGAGCCGAGCGAATATCGCCCACGATTGTGCCGCTAGGTCTGCCGATTGCTTGTGAAAAGACGGAGACGGCGGCATTCCGGTCTTCGCGCGCGAGCTTCGTCGGGCCGTAGGCTTGATAGATGCGCGCGAACTGTTTCAATTCAATCTGCTGGCCGCGCGAATTCGTAAAAGCGATGCTGCCGACTTCGGACGTTTTCGAGCGGTCGAATTGATCGAAACGAATATCGATGGGGTATTCATTCGGTCCATCGCGGAACTTTGAATCGTCGTCGCCGGTGAGAGCGATGCGCAATGCGCTGCCCACGTCTGCGACGCTCAGTCCCAATGCTGCCATCTGCTCGCGGTTAATTTCGATGCGGGTTTCAGGCTTGCCTTCCTCGGAGGAGAGGCGTACATCGGCGGTGCCGGGCACGCCTTTGACAATATCTTCGACGATTGCGGCTGCGCTATAGACGCTATCGACATCGCTCCCGCTCACCACGAGCTGGATCGGCGTTTGGTTGGCAGTACCGAATATGCCGATAGGATTGATCCTCACCTTTACACCGGGGATCTGCTGTACTTTCTTCTTGATCAATTCGCCCACTTGATCGGTTGTGAGTGAGCGATCATCTTTAGGAACAAGCGAAATATCGAGCGTCGAGATATAGTTCGAGGTTTGGCCGACGAAGCCTTCGGTTGAAGCGCCGACATTCGTGAAGATCTTCTTGATCTCTGGCATATCGGAGAGCATCTGCTCGACCTGTTGGGTTACGGCATTTGTCTGCTCGATTGCTGTGCCGGGGGGAAGCTCAAGAAATACAGTGAACTCTCCCCGATCTGACTGTGTGATGAATTCGTTACCAATGAATCCGAGCGGGACGAGGGCAACGGATGCGAAGAACAGAATGACGGTTGCCGTTGCGACTTTCCAGCGGTTCTTGAGCGCCCAGGTGAGCGCAAGCTTATATTCATTCGTGAGTTTCGAAAAGAGCGATTCGAACCAGATGCCGAACCGGCCCATCAAACTGTCGGCGGAGAGATGCTCGCGCTTGGTAAACCGTGAGGCGAGCATTGGCGTTACGGTGAACGAAACGAATAAGCTGAGAAGGGTCGATACGACAACGACAGTGGCATACTCGCGGACGATATTTCCGATTAACCCGGTGATAAGCGCCAGAGGCACGA
>DATGFY010000267.1:0-2753 GCA_035308785.1 Bacteroidota bacterium
GTTGGAATTCATTCCTTCAAACGATATCGAGTCGGACGGAGTGTGGCTTATCCAGGTTGTTCCTGGCGAAAGGCCAAGAGCTCCCAAGCGACGGGTTTCTAATACACTGCCACTTAGCTTCCCACTTCCGGTAATTATCGACTCAGCCGGATAGGGTTCATTTACATAGGTGTATTCTTTGGTACAGGCGAGATCCAGAACTAATAAACACAACTCTATTACGCCGCAAATAAGCAAATTCCGAATTATACTCTTGGCCATCGTCATCTGAATCTCAATACAAATGCCTCGTTCCGTTCTCCTGAATCTTCCATCGATACGAGATCGAGCACCGAAAATCCAACGAATCAAGCGGCTCACCGTTGTAAACAGTCGGCAGCGCCGACCCCGAAGGTGCCACAGACCATCCCGTAATTTCAATCAGTCCCCAACTGCCTTTTGAGGATTCAAAAAATGCCTTAAGGGTATCCTTCTGGGCTATGTAGAAGAAAGTCTCTTCACTCCCGAAAGCGGGAACCACCGCTGAGTCGTCCCCGGCAACTAGTTTCTGAACCCCGTAAGGTGCTTGGCAATCGATGCCATAGGAAATGTAATGTACAGAGTCTCCTCCTATCGCCGAATTTCCACTAATCAATAATGACAGATACATATCCGGCGCGACTGATTCTGTTTGTAAGGGCATGTTCGAGTAATCCGATTCCCAATATTCGTAGTTAAGGACACTATCGATGTAATGATGCAATCTGATCCGGCTCGAAATCTCCCCGGTGCCGGTAAGTATTTTGCTTGGTAGCGGCTCAATTCCAACGATTTCCACCCTGTCTGTACAGGAGAAGGAGAACAACGCGAGGGCAAGAAATGCTATCTTAAGTTCTATCCGCATATCAATACAATCGGTTCGTACCGTTTTCCTGAATCAAAAAGCGATATGGAATGCGGAACGGAATTGCAAAATCAGATTCATACGAAGATGGCGTGGTCACCCTCGTACCAGCGAGAATTTCCGGAGGTTCAAGATCCAACCTGCCCCAGTTCCCTTTCGAGCTCTCAAAATACACTGCGGTTACGGGAGCGTAGCTGTTGGGATAACCAATCCCGGGTTGATAATTATCCAGCGGCGCAACCGTGGAATCATCGAGTACCGTATCTCGTATTCTTATCCCTTTGGGATCCCTATAAAGGACATTCTGATACGATAAATGAAGCGTGTCGAGTTTTGCAGACACGTAGAAATTCAGAGAAGGAATGACCGCAAGGTCGACGGCGTGTGATTCAAGGCGTAGACTGTCAACAGATGGTGAAACCCCTCCGGGAATTGTTACCCCACTCTTGTATTTGAAATAAAACACAACGCCCCTGAACGATCCTGTATCTGCAAAAATCTGGCTTTCCGGGATGCCGGGTTCGTAAATCGTCTCATGCTCCGTGCACGAAAAGAATCCGAGCGCGCAGGCACAAACGACCGCTGCAATTAGAAATGTATGCCTGCCCACGGGTGCTGCCTCCCTTTTACTTATTTCCTGCGCAGTTCCTCAATAAACTTCCTCTGCTCCTTCAGCACCGTGCTCACGATGCTCCCCATAAACCAGATCTCCACCTGCTTCGGATCCAGCACAATCGGCGGGTATTTCGTGTTCAGCGATTGCAGCGCAACCTTGCCGTCCTCGTAAAACACTTTCTTCAGCGCCGCATCGTCTTGGTCCCAGCACACGACCGCGTAGCCGCCGTGCTTCGGTTTCGCCGTCGGGCACGCAAGCACTAAGTCGCCCTCCTCCCACTTGTTCTCCATCGAATCGCCCTTCACCTCGAAGTAAAGCGAGCCCTTCAGCCGCGGGTTCGATGGCCCCGGCAGCAGGTACTTCACGTCGTACTTCACGCCGCCGCGCCCCGCCCAGATGTGGCTTACCAGGGGAAACTCCATCCGCCCGAAATGATCCGCCGCCTCGAATCCCTTCTTCCCCGTCATCATCTCTTCGATGTCTGCGCCCAGCGTCCGCAGCTTGGTCTGCAGTTCGTTGCCCGGCTTCATCTCGCCCTGCAGGTATTTGTTGAGCGTTTGCGGGTGAATCTCCAGCACGCGCGCGAATTCCGCCATGCTGCCGTACCGTTCGCGTCCCCATGCCCGAAGCCGCTGCCCAATTGCCGTTGTTTCCGTTGCTTTTGCCATAAGAAAAATAAATAATTGTTATAGGTGATTTACCTCTTGACTTCGTACCCTAAGAGTGTTATATTATACTAAATCGGACGGACAATTCCAAATCCGCACCGGCCGGTTCCCGGCGGAGCGCTGCAACCGCCCGCAATTCCTCGTTCAGTAATCTCTTATGCCATAACGCATTACCGTCTCCGGATGGAATAACCCGTCCACAGCCCGATTCTAATACATTTATTTTACAGCTCCGTTCACCGCATAAGACCAAAGACAGGTAAATCTTCTAAAATGCCGCCCCGTTTCGATCTGAAATTCAACCATGTCCTCACCTGCGGAAGTTGCGGTTCGCAGTACGATGTCGCCGTCCGCGGCCATTGCGAACGCCTCCGCGGCGAGGAGGTGTTCGTCGCCGATGCGTTTTGCAACGAAAATACCGATATGCCCATGACCCCCACCGATGCCGAACTCCTCGAAATCGAACGGCACGGCGCGGAACGATTCATCCACAATCTCGACTGACAGGCCCCGCATGATCATCTCGAAGAAACGCCGCCGCTGCCGCATCCGCAGCGCCTGGTGCTCCGATAAAGCCGCACGACCT
>DATGFY010000268.1:0-6868 GCA_035308785.1 Bacteroidota bacterium
GAATAGAATCCTACCAAACTCTTCCAAGCTTAAGGGTCCCTCAAGCCCTTTCTTCCTTAATCCATATAAGTATTTGGTCGAATTTTTCCTTTCATCCTCGGTCAATAATTCAGAGCGAAAAATGGGCATCATGCCATTTTGAGAAAGAATATTTATGAGCTTTTCTCTCCGTAGGAGGTATCGAAAGCGACGACGTCTCGCATGGCGAGAAATTCTGCGTTGTGTGTTTTTCGATTCCTCCTTCCCGCTGCTATCTCGATTGATGCCTTCGGGAAATATTTCTATCCCCCTATCAATGATCCGCTTTTCATCTTCAATTAAAGCCCAACCGATGGAATTGGTGCCGATATCTAAACCGAGCGTAGTGGACATGCCGATTTCTCCAAAAATAATTTGCTTTTGAATAGTATTCAAAATATATTGTTGGTGAAAGCTTACTACAATAAAGATTATTCTGTAGGCGTTTCGCCTGCCGCAGTTTCCCCTAAAAAGGATTCTAGCGGCATTTTTATTTTATGGGCGCACTTAAATACGGGGAGGGGGGGTAAGACTGCATTTCCCGACGCTGGGAACACCCTCAATATATCGGAAAAATAAGAAAAAGCAAGTGAAGTAAGAGAAGCCTTTTCCAATAGCGCAAATCCCCAACGCGCTTGACTTTCGCCCCGCTTTTCTTTATTTTTTCGCCTAATACTTCATTTGCAATGCCGTAATCGGCCCGGCAGGTAAATTGAAGGCCGACGTTTTCCTTTCTCCGGTTTTTACGCAGTGCCGTAATGAGTTGAAAATGCTTTCCACTTCCATGAAACATAATATATAGAGGATACCATGACACCCAGATGGTACAAGCATCTTGTTTGCATTCTCCTGCTGATTCTAATTGTAAATGGCCTATTGCAGGCATCCGATATCAAGTGTTTCATTTTACGTCCGCCGGATCAGCCGCTGCCCGGAGTAAAGAAGGTTGCCATCCTGAAATTCAAGGGCGCCAACGGCGATCTTGTGATGGATCATCTGACGACGTCGCTCTTACAGAAAGGACGCGGCATCACGCAAGTGAATGGGGGAGGGTTCTTTTCCGGCAAGAAGGACGGTAGGACCTATCTCAACGGCGCCCACACCGATATCTTTACGCTTATCGACCGGGACCAGCTCGATCAGGTGTTGAAGGAACAGAGGCTGGGTGCCTCAGGCCTTGTCGATGAAAACCAGGCAGCTTCGATCGGCAAACTCCTCGGCGCCGATGCCATCATTACCGGAGATCTCAGCGCCACGCCGAAACTGGATCACGGCACCCAGGACCAGTACAATCCCAGCACCAAGACGACCACCACGGTTGCTACGACCACCCGCACCGTCATCGTACACGTAAACATGAAGATCATCAGCGTTACCACCGGCGCAATCATGGCAACCAAAGAGGCGACCTCGACAAAATCAGATCTGGTCAGCGGCGACGGCACGCAACCCCGCTCCGAAAAGGATCTTACCGATGACGCCCTGAAGGAACTCTGCGACAACCAATTGGGCGATTGTATCGCTCCGAGATTTATTTATAATAAGTTCGATCTCAAAGATATCGACGATAAGGACTATCACGATAAAGCGAATAAGGCCGGGGACGCGGCCGGGGACGGAAAACTCGATGACGCCTTCCTGGTGTATGCCGGAATCGTGAAGGACGATCCGTACGACGATCAGGCCCTGTACAATCTCGGCGTGCTGAATGAAGTCGTGGGCAATTATAAGGACGCTCTCGATTACTATACCAAGGCGGTGAGCATCCGAAAGGATGACGACTACCAGAGGGCGATGGAGCATTGCAAACAGTCCAATTCGTTCCGCATGACGCTGGAGCAGATCGGGGACACCTTGCGGCCGCATGCCTACGTTGTTTCCAACTCGCAAACGAGCTCGGGCAACGCCGCAAAAATTACGCTTGCAGGCGATGCGGGGAACCGGATCAATATGCGCGAAAAACCCGATGAAAACAGCCACGCCGTTGCCCGCCTTCCCGGCGGAATCGAATTGGATGTTGTGGAGAAAGCCGGCGACTGGTTCAAGGTGAAAACGTTCGACGGCAAGATCGGTTACATCAAGAAAGACGACGTAAAGTAAATGAGGAAATCTTCGATGCTTCGCCGAGATTGGACGGGGGCTTTTGTTCTGGCAGTGCTTCTCGCGTGCGGAAATCTATCCGGCCAGGATAAACTGCCTTCTTGGGCAAAGAATCTGCCAAACCTACCCCAACGGGCAGGATACTACCAGGGGTTGGGAATCGCCACGACAAGTAATAACCTCTCCGACGACCAGAAGCGCGCCTCCGACGACGCCCGCGCACAAGTGGCGGGACAAATCCGCGTGAGTATCTCCAATAAGACCGAGCAAACCACGAAGGAGATCATGCGCGGCGATTCCTCCGATCTCACCAAGGCGATCAACGAAGTCACGCAGTCGATCACCTACCAAACACTCGATAACCTGCCCATCGATATCTATCTCGATAAGGCCAATAACACATTGTATGCCTACGCGGCAATATCCATTGCTGAAGTAGAACGGCAGTTCGATGAACGAACGAAGTCAACCGTCGCTATCGCCCAGAAAACGTTTGCGGCGGCAGAATCGTTTCGGAAAGACGGCGACGTCGCCTCCGCGTTCGGCCAATACCGCGATGGATTGAAAGAGATCGTCCTCACGGAAGACATTCTCGGCAAGAAGATCTCCGGCGATCTCGGGACAGGCTCAATGCCGCTGCGGGCAACCTTTAGTTCGAAGATTGCTTCGCTGCTCAACGGTCTTTCGCTTTCATCGTTAGGCGGAGACAACCAAAAAGCTCAGCGCAACAAACCGTTGCAGATGTCACTCTCGGGTCAGTTGATGTATAAGAAGGGGAAAGAATCCGCGCCCGTGAAGAACATTCAACTCCGGTTCAACGTCCTTGCTCCCGCTTCAGTCGATCTTGATACGCTCACGACTACCGATGAGGCGGGATTCTATGCCTGCACCGTTCATAACGTGATCAGCGGTGAAGAGAAGAATACGATCCAAGCCTCGATCGATTCGGCGCAGTTCGCGTCGCTGCGGACATTTATCCCGGAGATCTTCGAAGATATCAAGCTGCCGACTCTGCAGTATTCGTTTGGCCTTGCGGCGAAGACGAATGTGGTTGTCGCGCTGCAGGTATTCGAAACGAACCTCGGCAACAAACTTGAAGAACCGATTGTGAACAGTGAGATTGAACATTCGCTTTCCGAGGGCAACTACCAGCTTGTCGATCAGTCCGTCGCGCAGGACATGGCCAACTCGGGCATCGCACGGCGCGCGATCGACGGCTCCGATTATAAAGACCTGATGAAGTCGCTCGCCGGCAAAGCCGACTATGCCATCCTCGGACGATTCTCTACCGAGCAGCGCACCGCGCCGATACCGGGTATTTGTTTCAGCCAGGCCTCCGGGACGGCGAAACTTATCGATCTGAAGACCGGGCAAGTGCTGTATAATTCGGGCGACAAGTCGGAAAAGGGTTCGGGAAACACCTTTTCGCTGGCAGGAGAAAAAGGGCTAAAAACTCTGGGAGTATCGATTTCGGCGGATATCCGTACGGCGTTGGATAACGTGTTTAAGTAAGGGCTGCGTAGCCAACCGGGTTCGTGTTGGGAATTGAAAATAAATGTGTCATTCCCGCGTGCTTCTGGCGGGATCCGCCCGCGGCGGACAGCGCCTTCTGATTCGGGATGCAAGATAACCGTTCCTTGACTATCTATCCAATTTTCTCTATATTATCGTAGATTTTTGTGCAAAAACGCCGAAAATGGTTCGCTTTGAGAGAGTTCGGAGATAGGAGTCGCATCTATGGAAACCCGCGATGAGAAAATCAGCATACGCATTTCGAAACTCTCTGATGGAATACACGAGTATCATTTTAACGTAGAACCTGCGGTTTTGGCGCTCGCGGAGGAATTCCGGGAGCCCGTCAAGATCGATTTGCGGCTCGATAAGAGCCATCGGCAAATCTCCGCAACCGCTAACATTGCGACCTCAGCCGCGTTCAGTTGCGACCGTTGTACAGAAGGATTTACGAGGCCGGTTGCAAGCAAGTACGCGATGGTGTTCGTTTCGGACGAGACCGACGCAGGCGGGTTGCCGGAAGATCAAGTGGCGCTGATCGATATGAACAGTCCGGAGCTCGATCTCACGGACGATATGCGGCAATCGATCGAGCTGGCAGTGCCGTTGAAGCTGCTCTGCCGCGATGATTGCAAAGGGTTGTGCCCGCGTTGCGGAACCAACCGGAACACGGGAAGCTGCGATTGCACGACTGAGCCGATTGACTCGCGGTGGGAAGAGCTGAAGAAATTAATGAACGATTGATCCGCGAACTTCGGATCGATATAATAGATCCGCCGAGGGCGGACGAAGTAGAGTACTACAGAACACGAAGGAAAGATAAGACCCATGCCAAATCCAAAACGTCGGCACTCGAAAACGCGCGGTAGAAAACGCCGTACGCATTACAAAGCCACTGCCCCCTCGGTGGGAGAGTGCCCCAACTGCCACGAACAAAAGCTCCTGCACCGCGCATGTCCCAACTGCGGCTACTACGCCGGGCGCTCCATCGTAATTCCGAAAGAATAATCCATTGATGCGCGGGACGCCTCCGGGCAGCTCGCGGCAAAGACATAGTTGTTGCGGCTTCCTTCACAGATGAACATAGTGGAGGGAGATTGCTTCGTTGTTCCGTCAACTTCGTTGACGGAACGCCTCGCAATGACAAATCACATGAACAGGCAGATTCGTCTGCCTTTTTTTTCCGATAGACGCGGTAGTGGAATCAGGTCGTTCGAACATACGAATAGCAGTCGATGCGATGGGCGGCGATTACGCCCCGCAGAATGTCGTTGAAGGAGCGTTCGAAGCGCTCGCGCACGGGCACGATTTCCAGATTGTCTTTGTCGGGCCCGAACCGGTTGTCGTTAAAGCCATCGCTGCCAATGCAAAATCTGCACGGTATGCCGGACGGTATTCCATCGTTCATGCCGAAGAGATTATCGATATGCACGATTCCGCAACGGCATCCATCCGGAAGAAAAAAGAATCTTCGATCGCAATCGGCGTGACACTCCAGAAGGAAGAGAGAGCCGAAGCGTTCGTCAGCGCGGGACATACCGGCGCGGTGATGTCCGCCTCTACATTGATTCTCGGACGTATCCGCGGCGTGAGCCGGCCGACGATCGGGACATTTTTTCCGTGCGAACAAGGTGTCTGCCTCATTTTCGATGCGGGCGCAAATGTCGATTGCAAACCGCAGCATTTGTACGAATTTGGCGTTATGGGCAGCATTTATGCCCGCGAGATGCAGGGGTTCGCGTCGCCGACTGTCGGACTTCTGAGCATCGGCGAAGAAGAGACCAAGGGAAACGATGTCGTGAAAGAAGCGCATCAGTTGTTGAAAGCGAGCCGGTTGAATTTTATCGGCAATATCGAAGGCAGAGATATTCTTAGAGGCAAGGCGCAAGTGATTGTGTGCGATGGATTTGTGGGCAACGTCATCTTGAAATTCGGCGAAAGTGTTCCGGCGTTTTTCAAGTCGGCGGTGCGGCAAACGGTGAAAAAATCGTTCGTTGCGATGATGTTTGCGCCGATGATGCGCGGAATTCTTCGCAATGCCCTAAAGAGCATGGATTACGAAGAGTACGGCGGCGTGCCCGTGTTGGGCGTAAACGGCATCTCGATCATCGGCCATGGAAAATCGACGCCGAAAGCGATTCGCAATATGATTTTAAAAGCAGAAGAAATGGTGCGAAAGAATATCAATAAGAGAATCGAAGAAGCATTGTCGGATAATTCCGCGGGAGATGCAGCATGAATCCCGCCAACCGAAAAGTCCGCAACGCGGCAATTACCGCCGTTGGCCATTACGTTCCCGAGTATGTCATGACCAATCATGAGCTCGAGAAGATGGTCGATACGAATGATGAGTGGATCAGATCACGGACCGGAATCCGTGAGCGGCACGTAATGAAACACGGCGCCACATCGGATATGTCAGTGAAGGCCGCTGAAATGGTGCTCAGAAACCGGGGCATCGGGGCCGATGAGATCGATGTGATTGTGGTTTGTTCGGTAACCCCTGATATGTTGTTCCCATCGACAGCGTGTTTGCTGCAGGAAAAGCTTGGCGCAACAAAAGCGTGGGGATTCGATATTTCCGCGGCATGTTCAGGATTTCTGTTCGGACTCGTTACCGGGGCGCAATTCATCGAATCCGGCCGCTACGAAAAAGTTCTCGTCATCGGCGCAGATAAGATGAGCGCAATTACCGATTATACCGACCGCAACACGTGCATCCTCTTCGGCGACGCGGCCGGGGCAGTGCTCCTCGAGCCGACCGACGATCTGAAGACGGGAATCGTAGATCAGGTGTTGTACACCGATGGAAGCGGCAAAGAATCTCTGTTCATGAAGGGCGGCGGCTCGCTTAATCCTCCGACCCATGAAACAGTCGATAAGAAAATGCACTACGTCTATCAGGACGGCAAGGCCGTCTTCAAAGTCGCGGTGCTCGGCATGGCCGATGCTTCGGTCGAGATCATGAAGCGCAACAACCTGACGGGCGCGGACGTGGATTTTCTCGTGCCGCATCAGGCGAACCTTCGCATCATCGATGCGTGCCGCGAACGCATGGGCCTTGATGCGTCTAAAGTGATGATCAATATCGATAAGTACGGCAATACCACTGCAGCAACGATTCCCCTCTGTCTTTCTGAATGGTGGCAGAGCGGCAAGTTGAAGAACGGACACACGATTGTGCTATCGAGCTTTGGCGCGGGATACACCTGGGGCGCCGTGCTGGTAAAATGGACTA
>DATGFY010000269.1:0-4823 GCA_035308785.1 Bacteroidota bacterium
CGACCGCGTACGCAATGAAGCCCGGTTCCGATTGGGCATATCCGTATTACCGCGATTTAAGTTTTTCTCTCGGCTTCGGCTATTCTGTCGAAGATGTCTTTCTCGAAGCGCTCCACCGCGCCAAGGGCCCCAGCAGCGCCGGTTTTGCGATGCCGTTTCATTATGGACATAAGAAATGGCGAATCGTTTCGCAATCCAGCCCGACCGGCACGCAATATTTGCAGGCCGTCGGCACGGCGATCGGCTGCGTGAAGAACAAGACCAAAGAAGTCGTCTATGTCTCCTCCGGCGAAGGCGCAACCAGCGAAGGAGAATTCCACGAGGCGCTCAATTGGGCCGCGCGAGAATATCTGCCGGTGATTTTCTTAATTCAGGACAATAAGTACGCAATCTCCGTAACGCGCGAAGAGCAGCATGCCGCGAAAACGGTGTACGATCTCACCTCGGGCTATGCCGGATTGAACCGGTACCAGGTGGACGGCTGCGATTTCGTGGCGTCGTACGAAACTGCGCGTCATGCAGTGGAAAATGCGCGCGCAGGCAAGGGGCCGGCTCTCATTCATGCCAATACCGTCCGCCTTCTTGCGCATTCGTCATCCGACGATCAGCGAAAATACCGCACAGAAGAAGATCTTGCGAATGACCGTAAGCGGGATCCGCTGCCTCAGTTTGAAAAATATCTCATTGCCAACAAGATCGCGACTGCACACGAGATTGAAGCAATCCAAAAAGCGGTGATCGAGCGGATCGACCGCGCCGCTGAGATGGCCGAAGCCGAGCCGCAGCAAGATACCTCGAACTTATTGAAATATGTCTATGCGACCGACCCGGTAATTCCCGCAAAAGGTTTTTCCGAACAGGAACATTCGGGTGAAAAGATCGTCCTTGTCGATGCCATCAACCATGCACTTGCCGAGGAGATGAAGCACAATTCGAAAATGCTCATCTACGGAGAAGATTGCGGCGGCGATAAAGGCGGCGTGTTCACCGCAACCAAGGGTTTAACAAAGAAATTCGGCTGGGATCGCGTGTTCAATTCTCCGCTTGCCGAAGCGAGCATTGTCGGCACGGCGTTCGGCCTTGCGGTGCAGGGATTTAAGCCGGTGGTCGAGATACAATTTGGGGATTACGTATGGCCGGCCTTCATGCAGATCCGCGACGAAGTCGCCGTTCTCCGGTTCCGGTCGAACAACGATTGGGCGTGCCCGATGGTGATCCGTATAGCGGTTGGCGGCTACATTCACGGTGGCCTCTATCATAGCCAGTCGATCGATGGATTTTTTACCCATATCCCGGGCCTCCGCGTCGTTATGCCTTCCACTGCGGCGGATGCCAAAGGATTGCTCAAGACCGCGTGCCGCTGCGACGATCCTGTGATCTTCTGCGAACATAAGGGATTGTACCGCGCAAGCTTCGCGACGACACCCGAACCCGATGACAACTATTGCCTCCCGTTCGGCGTCGCACGAACCGTCCGCGAAGGAACCGATATCAGTGTGATTTCGTGGGGGATGATGGTTCATCGCTCGATGGAAGCCGCCCGCGCACTTGAGAACAAAGGTATCAGCGTCGAGGTGATCGATCTCCGCACGTTGAATCCGTTGGACGAAGAAGCAATTCTCCGTTCCGTCGCGAAGACGGGCAAGGTTGCCATCGTGCATGAGGATACGCTCACGGGCGGTTTCGGGGCAGAGATTGCCGCGCTCATCGCCAATGCTGCGTTCAAAAATCTCGATGCGCCGATTGAGCGCGTTGCCGCGAAGGACAGTCCCGTCCCGTACGGACCGACGCTCGAAAACTCGATGCTGCCCCAGACGAGCGATATAGTCGCCGCGATTGAGAAATTAGACGCGTATTAATCCGGCAGTTGGTTACTGCCGAACAGAGAATATATCGTGCCTAAGACACAAACTGCACCGAAGAAGCACCGGGTTGCCCCGCATCCGGCGGGCTCCAATCATTCATCGAAATCCTCCCTGAAGAATTCCGATCTCCTCAAGCTCAATTATTTCATGCGGCTCACGCGCGAGTTCGAGGACGCTGTTTACCGGATGTACCAGCAGGGCAAGATTGTCGGCGGCGCGTATTCCGGCCGGGGAAATGAAGCAACGGCGGTTGCAAGTGCACTTGCGCTTGAGCCGGACGATTATTTGTTTCCGCTGCATCGCGATATGGGAGCGCATTTGGTAAAGGGGCAAACACTCCGGAATTTGTTCTTGCAATACCTCGGCAGGGAAGAGGGGCCCGCGCGCGCGAGAGACGGCACCGGCCATTATGTCGATGCGAAACTTCGAATTTACGGAAACGTCAGCCACCTTGGCGCAATGATTCCCGTTGCAGTGGGTGTTGCGCTGGCATCGAAAATCAAAAAAGAGCGCACGATTGCCGTTACATACATCGGCGATGGCGGCTCGAACGTCGGCGAAGTGCACGAAGGCCTTGCGATGGCGTCGGTTCAACGGTTGCCCTTCGTGCTGATTATCGAAAACAACCAGTACGCCTATTCCACGCCGATTTCAAAACAGTTCAGCGCGAAAAATCTTTCCGATCGCGCGTTGGGGTATGGCATTCCCGGTGTCACCGTTGATGGGACAGACGTTCTCGCGATGTATCATGCCTGCAAAGAAGCGTACGACCGCGCGCGAAAGGGCGGGGGACCATCCATCATCGAATCGCGGACAATGCGCATGATGGGCCATGCCGCGCACGATAATGCGTGGTATGTTCCGAAGAAACTTTTGGACGAATGGAAGAAGAAAGATCCCGTTGAGCTTTTTGAAAAACATCTGCTGAACAAAGGGATTCTGACGAAGGCATCGTTGGCGGCAATGGTGAAAGAGATATTAGCGATAATCGATGAATCACAGAAATATGCCGAAGAGCGCCAGATGCCCTCTACGCCCGTCGGTCCTGACATCGTGTACGCTTCGTAGTCATGGGAAGAACCGTTACCTATATCGATGCAATCAGCGAAGGCCTGCGCGAGGAGATGCGCCGGGATAAAACCGTATTTGTTCTCGGCGAAGACGTTGGCGCATATGGCGGCGCCTTTAAGGTGACGAAAGGGCTTATTGAGGAATTCGGCGAAGACCGCGTGATCGATACGGTGATTGCCGAGGCGGGCATCGTCGGTGCGGCGATGGGCTCGGCGATCGCGGGACTGCGGCCGGTTGCAGAGATGCAGTTTGCCGATTTCGTGTCGAATGCCTTCAACCAAATTGTCACCAATGTTTCGAAATTTTACTGGCGGACGGGTATCCCGTTGCCGATGGTTGTGCGCCTCCCTTCGGGCGGGGGATTAAGCGGCGGACCGTATCACTCTGTTAGTCCCGAAGGATGGTTCTTCCATTCTCCAGGTCTGAAGATTGTCGCACCTTCAACGCCGTACGACGCGAAAGGGTTGATGAAATCGGCGATTCGCGACCCGAACCCGGTGCTTTATCTCGAGAGTAAATATCTTTACCGCCATGTCAAAGCGGAGATCCCTGAAGACGATTTTACCGTGCCCATCGGCGAGGCCGAGATAAAACGAGCCGGTTCAGATATTTCCGTTGTTACCTATGGTACCGGAGTGCATTGGGCGCTTGAGGCGGCGGAGACGATATCGAAAGAGGGTGTCGAAGTAGAAGTTATCGATATGCGCACGCTGCTGCCGTTCGATGAGCGCACAATGATCGATTCAGTAAAGAAGACGGGCAAAGTATTAATCCTGCACGAGGATACGCTCACCGGCGGAGTGGGAGCGGAGTTTGCGGCAGTGATTGCAGACCGCGCGTTTCAATTCCTTGATGCGCCGATTCGCCGCTTGGCCGCGCACGATACGCCTGTGCCGTTCGCGCCTACGCTGGAAAAATTCTTTCTCCCGAACGCGCAGAAGACGCTCGATGCGCTTCGGGAATTGGCGGCATACTGATATGATTCGAAATGCACATCTTGTTGAGAAGCTTGAGCTCAAGCTGGCGCGGCGTTCAAAGCCGAGTTACGCGAAAAATGTAAAAATTGCAAATGCGCTCTTAAAGTATGCCATCAAGATGGGAAAGTTCCCGCCGAAAAACCGGATGGAGGATATCGAGATAGACATCAGGTACGCGAAGGCCATACATGAAATTGGACGCCGCCGTAGCAAACGTCGCTAAAGTTTTGCGGGCGGCGCAAATTCCGTACATTATTATGGGTGGTCAGGCAGTCTTGCAATACGGCTCGCCTAGGTTAACCAAGGATGTTGATGTAACGGTTGGCGTTGGAATAGAAGAGTTTGAACGAGTAAGAAAAGCGTTTGAGGGATCGAAATTCGTGCCGGTCTCTTCAAACCCTGGGAAATTTGTCCGTGAGACATATGTCTTCATTCTCGAAGATCCGAAAACGGCAGTCCGGGTCGATGTGATTTTTACGGATTTGGAGTTTGAACGTGAGGCGATCCGAAGAGCGAAGACGATCAAAGTTGATAATACCCCGGTCGCGTTTGCTTCTATTGAAGACTTGATCGTACAAAAAATTGTAGCAGGCCGCCCTCGCGATCTGGAAGACGTCGCTGGAATTCTGGCGCATAAATACAAACTAGATCGAGATTATATAGAAGGCTGGTTGAAGGATTTTGAATCATTACTGAATAAACGGTTCGTTCCTGAGTTTAAGAAACTCTGCAAGAAATTCTATTAACATTATATCACTGACACTCAAAACCCCATGTCTAAAGTTGAAGTTGTTATGCCCCAGCTCGGTGAATCTCTCACCGAAGGAACCATCGTCAAGTGGCACAAAAAACCGGGCGATAAAGTCCGCAAAGATGAAACGCTGCTGGAGATCAGCACCGATAAGGTGGA
>DATGFY010000270.1:0-2092 GCA_035308785.1 Bacteroidota bacterium
CGCCGTTGCAATGACTTCCTGCACAATCGCATGTTCAGTTTTGCCGCCGGTAACTACGATGCTTACATCATTGAGCTCGGAGAGGCGCGCGGCTAATTCTCCAAAATTTTTTGCGCTCCAATCACGCGCCGATCCGCCACTGCCCGGGTGAATTACCACAACTTTGTCACGGTCGCTGATTCCTTTTTCCCGTAGAAGCTCTCTGATTCGGTCGGCAGTCGGCGGACGGACATCGATTGCCGGACGGATATTCGCAGCATCGACTTCTAATCCGATTGAACTCAGGAGACGGAGGTTATACTCCAATTCGTGGAATCGGGCGTCTTTCCGGTGTTCATAGACTTTCTTATTGAACAAGAACGAATACCACCGATAGCCCGTTCCTACGCGCACAGGTATTCGTGCAAACCAGGTCACAAGAGCGAGCCGGTATCGCGGGTATGTATGAAAAACGAGATCGAATTTCTGTGTGCGCAACGACGCCGCTAAATGCGAAAACGGCAGCAGGCCGTTCTCATCGTCGTAAAAGAGAATCTGATCGACGTTCGGATCGCCTTCGACAAGCTCGCGTGTATAACGACGGATCAACATCGAGATATGGACGCCGGGGATACGCTCCTTCAACACCTTCGCCATGGGCAGGGTGAGGAGGATATCGCCAATGCGGTCTGTGCGGACGATTAATATCCGCGAAAAATGCTCGTCCAAATGTCGATAATTATACGATTTCTCTTGAGATACGCGCTTTTAATATACGCAGAAACAGGGAATTTTGCAGGGTGGGGGCAGAGAATTGGAGGTGAAACGCGGGCGTGAAGCCCGCGGCTACAAAAACTTAATTCTAACTAATTTCGTCATGCTGTCAACCCGTGGCGGATTGTTCAGCGCTTGCTTCATTGCCGGCCCCCTTTACCAACTCCTTCATTTCCTCATTCAACGTTTTATGCCGCTCAAGATATCTGGTGATGTCCTCACCGCGGCGGCTGCCCTCTTTTATCCGTGACTGGTTCTCTTCGATGATTTTTTCGAGCGCACGCTTTCGTAGCGCGTTAATTGCGTCTCGGGCGATCGTGAACGGATTGGCTTCTTCGACAATTACTCCCCTTGCGTCCCAATTTTTGCTGAGGTGGTATTTCGAAAACACGATCTCCGATACGCGTTGTTTCAACAATGTATCGTCGAGTTCGTCGATGAGTATCGCGGGATCGATTTGCTGCGATTCCTCCAGATGCGCGAAGAGGTGTTCCACGATAATGCGCGATTGTACATTGGTAAGGAGTTCCAACGGAACATGTTCTTGCACCAACCGAACGATCTCAGCGCCCCCATCGAACATCGCATGCAAAAGGTCGCGTTCCGGCGCAGGAATTTCCGGAATGGTTCGGCTATCAGCGGCAGATTGGCCCGCCTTTGTTGCGTTGGTGCTACCGGCATCTTCCGCCTGGCGACCGCTAAACCGCCGCCGGCTACCGGTGAGGGTTTTTTCCAGTTCCCGGTAGAGCAGCGATTCATAAATTTTATACTTTTCCGAAAGATGTTTCAAATAAAATCCGCGCTTCAATTCATCGTCGATCTTTGCAATCGATTGCACGATCGTGCGGACTGCTTCCGCCTGCCCTTCGGGAGTATCGAGCTTTCCTTCTTTCTCAAACGACCTGGTCACAAAATCGATGAACGAAATCGATCCATCGATCGCTTTCTGAAATTCTTTCGCTCCTTTTTCCCGGATAAATTTATCGGGGTCGTACCCTGCGGGCAGCTCGATTACCTGTGCATCCATCCCTTGCTCCAAGATAATGTCCGCACCACGGACAGCGGCTTTCGAGCCGGCAGCATCGGCATCGTACAGCAATACAAATTTCTTGGTGTAGCGGCCAAGCACCTGCACCTGTTCCGCCGTCAAGGCCGTCCCGCTCGATGCAGCGACATTCTTAAATCCCGCCTGAAACAGACTGATGAGATCGGCGTATCCTTCGACCAACAAAACGGAATCCTTCTCACGGATCGCATCTTTCGATTGGAACAACCCGTACAGCGAGCGGCTCTTCGAATAGATCGGCGTTTCGGGCGAGTTCATGTATTTCGGCATGTC
>DATGFY010000271.1:0-3166 GCA_035308785.1 Bacteroidota bacterium
TGGCTCTATAAACTTCGGCTTCTTCCAGCAGGCATCGCGCTTTCTCTTTTGGCGTAATCCCCGAATTAACAGAATCACCCAATGCCATAATGCGCGTGAATGCTTTTGTTACAGCATTGGAAGAATCGATGTTGCTCAGCATCACAAGATAGCCTCTCGCGGCGGCAGTGTCGCCGGTTTCAAGATGAAAATGAAACGCCCACAACAGGCCTCTGAAATAATCCGGCCGGATGCGAACCAGTTCCGCAGATAACGAGACAGCGCGTTCGCGATAGCCGTTATCCCAATACATCCCTGCCGCGCCGAGAAGCTGCATGGCGCGAAATTGCGGGACGGCATTCGCTCGTGCATTGCGCTCCCATTCTGAAGCGTGAAGAACATTTCCCGCCCGAACGGTAAACTCCAGATTTTGCGGCATAGTAAATAAGACATGATACCACTGAGCGGCCTGCACAGTATCGCCGAGCAGAGCGTACGACTCTACGAGCTCGAACACCGGCTCTTCCATCGCCGGGAGCAACTCGTGCGAACGCCGGAGATCTGCCGCCGCGCCGATGTAACTGCCTGCGAGATACTTGATCCGCGCCCGCTTCAGATATCCGATTCCCGCCGTCGTATCGAACACCGATTCGACCGGGTAAGGTTGGAATGAACGCCGCAGTCGGGATTCGACGCGCAGCACCCTCAGATTCCCCACCGCTGCCACAGTAGTAAAGTGATAGCGCGGCGATTCTTTCATCGCGAATTCGTATTCGAATATCCCGTCCCAGATCATCGGCACAACAATATAGGAGACATTGTTATCACGAAGCGCAGCATCAATCTCCGGAGTCGAAAGATGATCAGCGATGTCGATCACCTTCCTGTTTCCGACGTATAGCGCCAGGTCTTTTGTCGGGGATGCGAACACAGCATCATCGGGCGTGTTTGCGCGCGCCCATGCCCCGACCGATTCCCACGGAAACGTGAAAACCGCAGGAACGGTTTCCGCTCTCTTCAGTTGATCCCACGACGAATGGATGTATTTTTGATTCGAGGAAATCGTCTCAAATTCTTGATCGAAATTCGGGATCATCAAAATCAATGCGGCAAGAACGATCGCCAGTTCCCAACGGGATCCGGCGATATACGATAGAATGGTTTTCGCTCCGCGCACGAAATAAAAGATCAGGAAAGGAAAAATTGCGAGCAAGAACCGAAGATCGCTCACCGTATAAATTGCAATTGCCGCGAGAAGAAGTACGAGTGCACACGCGCGGAAGATCGCGCCTTTCGCCGCTCGAAAATCGTCGAACATCCCGGTGGCCATCAGCGGAAACGCGATGAGCACCGTAATAAATTTTCCGGTGCCGGTGAAGAATGCGCTCAGATGCTGCGAAAGCGATGAAGGATCGATAATAAGAATCATCTCGCCGCTTGTCAGCGAAGGATAAAAGAGCGCGCCGCCAAGTTGAACCGCATACGCTTTGGCATTTATCCACGCCCGAGCGATGAATTCGGATGCCATCGATGCATCCGCCGAAGTGACGAAATGTTGAAACAGTAAGAGCGTGTTCCCCGATTTTCCGTGAACGTTTGCGGCATACAAAACATTATTCCGGAGAAACCATAGTCCGAATGCCGCCGCACAGCACACCGTCACCAATCCGGCGAGTTTCCATTGTTTGCGAATTGCAAGAAAGAGAATCGCAGAAAATGCCACTCCCGCTCCAACTTCGCGGAGCAACGGAAGCAATGCGAGAAGGAGTACTAATAGATAATTGCCCGTTTGCGACCCTCTCTTTTCCGTGGAGAGTTCAGGCACCGGATCTGCGGCCTCTTCGACACAAAGCAGCGCGCAAACCAACAGGCAGATGAACGGCGCTTCGGAGAGCACTTCTGACGAAAAAATCAACATGAACGGATTTGCGGCCAACAGAATTGCTCCGGCCATTCCCGCTCCCCTGCCCAACAACCGCGCGAGCCACACATAGAGCGCTGCAATCGCTCCGCAGCCCCAGAGCAATGTCCATATCTTTACCGCAAGAAGCGACCTCGGGAATACCACCTCGACCGGCGCAATGAGCACGGAGTAGAGCGGTGCGTTGAGCACATTGCGATCGGGATACGGTTTCGTATCATCGAGGAATCCTTTCCCATGAGCAATTGAATTACCGAGAACAACGTACCATGCGCTATCGGGAGAATACAAAGAAATATGGTTGAGGCGCAGCAATCCCGCAGCAAAAAAGAGGATGAGGAGCAAAAAGATGGGCAATCGATTACGAATTGCGGGAGTCATTCGGGATTATTGCTGTCATTTAATGAAGATTTTATTGCGGCGCGCTTGTCGGGCTCGTATGGAGAAAATCAACGATCGCCTGCTCGCGAAGAGTATCCTTGGGCTCGTGGTTGAAGTCGAAATAATATGAACGAAGCGTGCGATAATCGTCTTCCACATCTTTGCGTTGCAGTGAAGCTCCATTGGCGTGGAGATTGGCTATATACTTATCGATAAATTCCGGCATTTTAACAAATTCGATTCCACCGTAAAGCGCAAGCCGCTCCATGATGCGATTGTGGTACTCCAGAATCTGCGTTGGAATGACAAGGAGATTAAGCTGATTCATCGCTCCCGGAACGCCCATATCGTTATTAAAGAGGAGCTGCACTCCGCGTTTGTGCAAGTACTCCGGATCTGCATTTTTCTCATGCCCCGGCCTGCCCCTTACCGCCAAATGTCTATGCGCTATCGTTGTATCGGTAAGCCCCGTCAGTATTTCGATTGCGACCGGCGGATCCATATAATAGATGATCCTCGCATACGTCCCGGAGAATGCAACGTGGAGCGGCAATCCTTCGGTAATAAGATGAAGCTTCTCTCCCAAATTCTTGATGTTCTGCCATTCCTCAAAGGGGTAATAGGCGGGTTCATTCGAAAGCCAACCATCGTGGTCGTTATCGTGGAAAAGATTGAAGTATGCAAGCGTGCCCAGCATAACGAAACCAAACACAACGATAGATTTGCGCTGAAACAGAACAAGTGCAAGAACTTCAATGAGGAAAAAGAGGATCGGGGTAACGGGAACGAAAAATCTTGCAAACATATAATCGCCGCCAACCCGGACTACGTACGCAATATGAAGGCCCACAAAGATCAATCCAAGCGTTAGAGCGCGCAGGGCAA
>DATGFY010000272.1:0-3391 GCA_035308785.1 Bacteroidota bacterium
ATCGATGACAGCAAGCGCGAGGCGGCAAAGGCACTCGAACTCAATCCGTTCGATCCGCTGATGTTGTACAATGCCACCTGCTTTTACGCTCAGCTCGGTGAGAAAAAACTTGCCCTGAAAGCCTTGAAGGACGCCCTTGCCGCCGGATACGAGAATTACGAATGGGCCAAGCGCGATACCGACCTTGAATCCATTCGCAATGAACCGGAGTATATCGAGATGATGAAAGGCAAGTGAGAACATTGCCGATTTCCGATTGCCAATTTCCGATTGAGAAAAGCAACAAGATTCGTTGTATCATTCCCGAGTGCTAGAATAGTGCCCCTCTCGGAGTTTACCCTCGAATGCTTTTGTCGGGGGTAAGAGCGGGGCGGTTTCGCCGCAGGCGAAACGGGGTGCTTGCCCGCCGGTTAGGCGGGAGTTACTCCCGGCATGCTCGATGAATGTAACTCACCTCCAATCCCTCTCTTGCGAAGAGTGGGGAGAAGACACTAATATCATTCCCGCATGCTTCCGGCGGGATTCGCCCGCGGCGGACAACGCTTTCTCATTCAAAATAGGTCAACTCTAGAGTCATAGCATGATCGGCCAAACAATATCGCAATATAAAATCCTCGAGAAACTCGGCGAGGGCGGAATGGGCGTTGTCTATAAAGCCCAAGACACAAAGCTCGATCGTTTCGTTGCGCTCAAATTCCTCCCTGCACACCTCCATCTGCACGAGGCCGAGCAGGCGCGTTTCTTGCAAGAGGCCCGCGCCGCATCCGCTATCAATCATCCGAATGTCTGCACCATCTACGATATCAAAGAGGAACAGGGCGTCGAATTTATCGTCATGGAATATATTGATGGCGAAACGCTGCGCAAGAAAGTTCCGCTCAATGTCGATGATGCCCTGCGCTACGCCGTGCAGATCGGCGATGCATTGCACGAAGCGCACAGCAAGGGTATCGTGCACCGCGATATCAAGTGCGAAAACATCATGGTCAATGGGAAGAACCAGATCAAGGTGATGGATTTCGGCCTTGCAAAACTTAAAGGTTCGTTGAAACTTACCCGCACCTCGTCCACTGTCGGCACGCTTGCGTATATGGCGCCGGAGCAGATCCAGGGCGGGGACGTGGATGCCCGCAGTGATATTTTTTCATTCGGGGTTGTGCTGTTCGAAATGCTCACAGGCAAAACGCCCTTCCGCGGCGAACACGATGCCGCAATTATCTACTCGATTGTGAATGAAGAACCCGAATCACTACTGAAACTCAAACCCGAGCTTTCGCCGGAGCTCGAACGCATCATTGACCGCGCGCTGGAGAAAGACCCCGAGGACCGCTACCAATCGGTCGCCGATCTAACGAGCGAATTGAAGCGCGTTCAAAAGAAATCTACCCGCGTTGTCCGGCCTGCGGTAGAGATGTCCGGCGTGCGTCCGTCGGTGTTGGGTGCATCCTCTGCAATACCGGTCGAATCAGGCAGCGGTCGGGCGTCCCGCAAGCGCGGCATCGTCATCGGCGGAGCAGCAATCATAATTATCGCCGGCGCGATTGCAGCATATCTCCTTTTGTCGGGCGGCCATCAGGCGATCGATTCGCTTGCGGTGTTGCCATTCCAAAACGTCGGCGCGGATTCCAGCGCGGAGTATCTCAGCGATGGCATCACTGAATCGCTCATTAATACCTTGTCGCAGCTTTCCAATCTTGCGGTCAAGTCCAGAAGTTCCGTTTTCCACTACAAGGGAAAGGATGTCGATCCGCAGAAGGCAGGCAAAGAGCTTGGGGTGAAAGCCGTTCTCACCGGCTCCGTTACCCAGCGCGGCGATAATCTTCAGATCAGCGCGGAACTGGTCGATGTTGCAAACGACAATCATCTGTGGGGTAACCAGTACAACACGAAACTCGCCGATCTGCTCAGCGTGCAGGAGACAATTTCAAAACAGATATCTCAGAACCTCAGTCTGAAATTAGCGGGCGATGATGAAAAGAAGCTTGAAAAACAGGCGACACAAAATACCGAGGCGTACGAACTCTATTTGAAGGGAAGGTTCTATTGGAACAAGCGCAACGCCGATGACCTGTTGAAGGCGATGGATTTTTTCAATCAGGCAATTGCAAAAGATCCGAATTATGCCCTCGCGTATGCCGGGCTCGCGTCGACGTATGAAATTTATCCGGAATACTCCGGGACGCCGATGATAGAATATTCAGCCAAGGCCATCGCTGCCGCGGACAAAGCGATGGAGTTGGACCCGACCCTTGCGGAACCGCATGCCGTACTCGGCTCGAATAAATGCGAGTACCAGTGGGATTGGGCGGGAGCCGAAACGGAATTTCGGCGGGCCATCGAACTCGATCCGGGTTACCCAACAGCGCATTTTTGGTACGCACTTTGCCTGGAGTATCAAGGCAAGTTTGACACGTCGCTCGTAGAAATCAAGAAGGCGCAGGCACTCGACCCGCTTTCGATTGTCATTAATCAGAATTTCGGCGAAATCCTATTCGCTTCCGGCCGCGAGGATGAGGCGGTGCGCCAACTGCAGTATACGGTCGAGCTCGATCCGAACCTTCCCGGCGTCCACGGCGACCTCGGGTACCAGTACGGCCAACTCGGCAAATACGACAGCGCCGTCGTCGAGTTGCAAAAGGTCCAGGAAATTGTCGGAACGAAGAACCCGTTTGCAATGCCCATCCTTGGGTATGTGTATGCAAAAATGGGAAGAAAAGACGACGCGCTCAAGATTTTGGATCAATTGTTTGCATTTGCAAAACAAGGCGACGCCGTTGCCGGAGGGATCGCGATCGTGTATGCAGGTTTAGGCGACAAAGACAAGACGTTCGAATGGCTGCAAAAAGAATGCGACGCCCGCGAGCAGGGAATCGTTTATCTCAAGTTCGACAGGATGTGGGGCTTTCTCCACTCCGATCCGCGCTACGCCGCGCTTCTGAAGAGGGTGGGATTAGATCGATGACCCGCCAATCCGCCCCGACATTATCGAACATTGTGCAGTCGTGCGCGCTTCTTAAAGAAGTGAAGAAGTGCGAAATGACGAAGGGCGATATTGTTTATATTAAAACGCATAACTCCACCTACACGCTGGCTTCAAACGGCAACGGCATGTTTGAAGTCTCCGGCGGATGGTTTTCCGCGCACGGCGCCGATCGGACATGCTTGAAGGTCAACGGCTGCACGTGGGGCGGCAGCGCCATCAAGACCGATATCGTTGCGGCATGCGGTCTGATGCTGGAGTTCGGCAACCGCGTGAAGACAAGCCGCATCAAGAAAATTTATGTTCTCTCACATTTTCGTTTGCAGTGATAAAAGCAGGGAAAGATGGAACCCGCCATTAAGATCGGCGGGCAGGCATGGAAAATGGAAAATACTTCGTGGCGTCAGTCTT
>DATGFY010000273.1:0-2276 GCA_035308785.1 Bacteroidota bacterium
AATGGTTGTATTCCCCGAAGCAATAATATCCATTAATCCGTCATTGTTAACATCGGCGACAAACCTTTTTGTCGCCGATGTTAACAATGACGGATTAATGGATATTATTGCTTCGGGGAATACAACCATTTCTGTCCTCGCGGGAAGTCTGACCCCCCTCGCGCTGCATTTGGTATCGTTCACCGCGGAGGCAGCTTCCTCTCCAAATGTGACTCTGAACTGGGCGACCGAAAGTGAGACGAATAACTATGGGTTCTATGTTCAGCGAAAGCAAGACGGCGCCGAAAATTATTCCACGGTGAGCGGATTGATTCCGGGAGCTGGTACTTCGCTCCTTCGGCACCAATATACCTTCACAGATAGGAACTTGTCCGCCGGTGTTTATGACTACCGCCTCAAGGAGGTTGATTTGACCGGAAAGGTAACGTATTCAACCGAGATCAAGATGACAGTGACCGGAGTGACTTCCGTGAAGGTGGATGGAGCGCCGAAGGTGTTTTCCTTGAAGCAAAATTATCCGAACCCGTTCAACCCGACAACGACGATCGCGTTTAGTGTTGACCGGGCGGAGCATGCAACAGTTACCGTCGAAACTCCACTCGGTCAACAGGTGGGTCAGTTATTCGATGGAACTGCCGCGCCTGGAAAATCTTATTCGGTGCGTTTCGATGGTGCGAACCTGCCGAGCGGCTTGTATTACTATCGCATAAAGACCCCAAGCCACACAGAATCCAGAAAGATGCTGCTGGTCAAGTAGGTTTCTTGCAAGCTATCGTTGAAACTGTAATAAGAACTGCTACACGTTGTGCGTGCCGTTGCGGAGGCGGGAAATGGGCATTTCATCTTGCCATGCGACTGACACCTTTTAATTAAGGCTTACTTAAGAAAGAATAACGGAAGGTAACCCTGTTACGTTTCGCCCTCCGACTTTCTCGTTCCCCCTTTGGTCGTAGTTCATTTTGAATCGTATCGAAAATTTCATAATGCACCATTATCCATCCATTTGGTTTTATCGTTACCATTTCTATATTTTGATATTATGGCAACGAAATTGGCGATCATCGTCGGGGCTCTGCTCATTCTCGGAGAATTCGTCTTCTTCAATGTTTATCGATCTAAACTTCGCTCCGATTTAGAAATTCAACACGCTCCTTTTGCTGCATCGCTTTCCTCGACCGCGGATTCCATCCGTTTGTTGCGATTGCAAATTGATTCGCTGAAACAACAAGTGCCCGGTCTCGGTGAGTATATGACCGCTATTCAACTGCATATTTCAAAAATGTGGTTTGCGGCCCAAGCATCGAACTGGGGTCTTGCTCGATACGAGTTTGACGAAATGGGCGAGGCCATGGACGGTGCTCAAGCATTGCACTCCATTAAGAATAAAGTTGACATCTCATCCGTAATGGATGGCGTGCGTCATTCGCAATTGCCCACCCTCAATAGCGCCATCGCGACGAGGAATCTTTCAGCCTTCCGCGATGGATACACCCGAACAATCGCCGCATGCAACAGTTGCCACAAATCGTCGGCCCACGGGTTTATTCAGATTACGATACCGACACACGAACCCGTAGTGAATCAAATCTGGAAACTCTCTACACATTGAATCCCCCGTGACCCAGGAAGCAATCGACGAAAAGAAATCTGCACTCCGGGAAGAGCTCTATCAATACTTCGTCAAAGAACAGTACCGCATCGATGCCGCAAAAGGAATCACCGGACACCGGCATCCGCTCGCATGCCACAACGATGGGTATGGAGATCAACAAGATAAGCAGCCCGATATCCTCGCCTACGACCCGCGATCCAAATCGTATGCGGTCGGCATTACCCGTGCAACTCGCGAAGAACTCGATTCCGATGGATCGCTTACCGAATACAATGTGTTCCTCGATCAGAAAGATCCTGCTACCGGGACTCCTTTCCGTTTATACATTATCGTACCCGAATCCCTGGTGAATGATCTTACATCATTGATACATCACTACATTCATCGCGAGTATTGGTTTAAGGTAATTATCGTAAGTTCGCAGATTATTGGATGATCGAATCGACAGAGTTCGGCAATCTTCATGTTTCGATTATTAATGACGAATGCAGAATGAATTTATGCATTGTTAGAATATTCTAATGCACCACCTAATGAAAATTTAAGAGATTTTTTTCTTGATAGTCAGGGAAGAAGTTCGTACACTGGTACATTCAATTTCTACTCGTGCCGTCTCCCTATAGGTGCGAGTAGAGTCCCAACAAAGACGCTCAAGTACGCCCCC
>DATGFY010000274.1:0-6996 GCA_035308785.1 Bacteroidota bacterium
CGGCAAACTTGCTGAAGCAAAGATTTTCATCGACGATTCGGCATCGCTCAGTATTTTGGAACTACGCGCAAAAACGCGGCGGTTGAAAGCCGAGCATGGTATCGGGCTCGTCATTGTCGATTATCTCCAGTTGGTGCAGGGGCCGAAGAATGCCGAATCGCGCGAGCGGGAAATTTCCACGATCTCGCGTTCGCTCAAAGCGTTGGCTAAGGAGTTGAACATCCCTGTTATCGCGCTCTCGCAGTTGAACCGCGCGGTCGAATCGCGCCCCGAAAAACATCCGCAGCTTGCCGACTTGCGCGAATCGGGCGCAATAGAGCAAGACGCCGACGTCGTAATCTTTATCCACCGGCCGGAGATGTACGGCGTGCAGGAAGTGGATGACGGATCGGGAATGAAAATTCCCTCCGAAGGCATCGCGCAGATCATCATCGGCAAGCAGCGTAACGGGCCGACCGGCGTTGTGTCGCTGGCGTTCGTGAAAAAATATGCAGGTTTTGCGCAGCTGAGCCGTTCCAGAGTAGAAGCGCTGATGCCGGCAAACATGCCGGAGGCGCCGCTGGATGCGCCTTTTTAGAAAGACCTCTCCCCCTGCCCCCTCCTTTGAAATTGGAGGGGAGAACTCCGTAAGAAAGAATAAATCGAAATGAAATCCCTTCTGTATATCCTTCTCTCCATCTGTTCCACTGAGTTATTCTTTTCGCAAGTTCATCAATCCACTGACGAAGCAATTTGTAATCGGATTTATTCCTATGCGTTCGAACACAAACTGATCGAGAAGCCGATGGGCGAAGTGGTTGCGCAAATTGCGAGCCGGTTTATCGGCACGCCGTACGAAGGGAATACGCTCAATCCGAGCGATACGGAGCGGCTCGTGGCGGACTTGCATTCGTTCGATTGCGTAACGCTGGCGGAAAACACGCTGGCGCTAGCCCGCGCAGTCAAAGCGAACCGGATGACGTTCGATGAGTACCGCGGCCAACTCGAGCGGATCCGTTACCGCGGCGGAAAACTTTCCGGCTACGCAAGCCGCCTGCATTATTATTCAGAATGGATTTCGGATAACGGAGTAAAGGGGGTGCTGAAGGACATCACGAAGGACCTTGGTGGGAGGGAAGTGAAGAAGCCGCTCAATTTCATGACAACGCATCGGGCTGCGTACGCGCAACTGAAGAACGATTCGCTCTTTAATGCAATTGGAGCGATCGAAGCCAAGCTGTCGCAGCACTCGTATTACATGATTCCGAAGTCACGCGTCCGCGCGATCGAATCAAAACTCCATGATGGGGATATTGTTGCAATAACCACCGATATCGCAGGTCTGGATGTGAGCCACACTGCCTTTGCCGTCAAAGGCGACGACGGGCGTATGCATCTGCTTCATGCGCCCGATGCCGGGGGCGTCGTTGAGATTACCAAGGACCCGATTGGGGAATATCTGCAGCGGCACTCCAAGCAGACGGGGATCATCGTTATGCGGCCGCTGGAACCTAAGTCTAATTAGTCATTGCGAGAAGTCCCGTCAACGCAGTTGACGGGACGACGAAGCAATCCCGGTAGGGTTGCGATGCCGACCGAGATTGCTTCCCCGCCTGACCGGCAGGCAGGGCTTACGCTCGCAATGACTATGAGGGGTTGAGTAACCTCTGCAACTCCTCCACCGCGCCACGCGGATTTTCATCCCTGCACACATCTCCGATCACTGCTACACCATGTGCCCCGCACGCCATTACCTCCTGGGCGTTCTTCCGTGTGATGCCCCCGATGGCAATCACCGGAAGCTTCACCGCTTTACAGAATTCCCGTAACTGATCGAGTCCTCTTGGCGCGTTTATCTTAATCTTTGATCCGGTCGGGAAGATGTTGCCGAACGCGATGTAATCGGCTCCGCCTTCCTGCGCTTCGCGTGCTTCATTAATGTTTCCAGTTGAGATGCCGATGATCTTGGTTGGCCCGAGGATTGTGCGCGCCGCTGCGAGCGGAAGATCGTCCTGGCCGAGGTGGACACCGTCTGCGTTCGAGAGCAATGCGACGTCGGGTCGGTCGTTGACGATGAAGGTCACCCCCGCAGCGGCGCAGAGTTTCTGGATTGCGATTGCCGTCTCAATCATCTCCCGCGTGGAGGCGGATTTTTCCCTGTACTGGATCACATTTGCACCGCCGGCAATTGCGATCTTCGCCAAATCGACGTGGCTATAGCGCGATTGGATGACGGTATCGGTGAGGATGTGGAGGCGTGAGAGCATTGCCGAATGCCGATTGCCAATTTCCGATTTGAAGAACTTTATTGTGTCATTCCCGACTTGCCCGCCATCTGCTGGGCGGGATGTTTTTGTCGGGAATCCGCGTTCTTTTGCCTTAGGACTGGAAGTAAAGTTTTCTACGGCAACCGCAACTTCCCTCGCCCCCATCACCGCCGAAATTACCGCAACCCCGTGCGCACCGTGAGCGCGGCATTCCGCTGCACGCTCAGGGGTAATGCCGCCGATGGCGAAGACTGGAATCTTAATCTTTGATGTAATTTCTTTCAATACAGTGAGGCCAAGCGCGGGACCGTATTTTTCTTTGGAAGGAGTAGAGAAAATTGGGCCGAAGGTGATAAAGTCTGCACCATCATCCTGCGCCTTTTCAGCTTGCGTAAGAGAATGCGTACTTGCACCGATGATTCCCTTGTTCAATGCCTTTCGCGCAACTGCAATGGGAACGCCGTTCACCGGAAGATGCACGCCATCGGCTTCAGCGGCAAGGGCAATATCGATCCGGCCGTTGATGAGGAGTTTGGTACCGAATTGATTTGTTATGGTGCGTAACGTACGGGCAAGATCATAAAGTTCTCGGTTGGGCAGGTCTTTCTCACGAAGCTGTACCATTCGTACACCGCCTTCACAAGCATCGTGGACGATGTCTTCGAGCGGCCTGCCGTTTGTGAGGGTGCGGTCGGTGATTAAATATAGTGATGGGAGTTCAAGCATTGGCGAAATAGATGGGAAAAAAGATTGTCATTCTGAGCGCAGCGAAGAATCTCATCCTTGCGCCCGGCAAGCGGCGGAGATTCTTCGCTACGCTCTGCTTCGCTCAGAATGACCCGCGTGTGAGGTCACTCTCTCCCAATAATTCCTTCCAATGGGCTCGATGCGGTTGCGTATAATCTGCGCGGAATTCTACCCGCCTCGTATGCGAGCCGGCCGGCTTCGACAGCGAGTTTCATTGCCTTTGCCATCATCACCGGATGTTCTGCTTGGGCGATGGCGGTATTGAGGAGAATGGCATCGGCGCCGAGTTCCATTGCAATTGCAGCATCGGAGGCGGTGCCAACGCCCGCATCGATAATGAGGGGGATATGGATGAGTTCACGGATGATCTGGATATTGTACGGGTTGCGGATCCCCATCCCCGAACCAATCGGCGCGCCGAGCGGCATGACAGCAGCGCAGCCCATATCGGCGAGTTTGCGGCATGTAACGGGGTCGTCGTTGCAATACGGAAGCACAATGAAGCCGAGGTTAAGGAGTTCCGAGGCGGCCTTGAGTAGTTCGGGCGTATCGGGGAAGAGCGTTTCATCGTCGCCGATGACTTCGAGCTTGATCCAATCGGTGCCGAGCGCTTCGCGCGCAAGTTCGGCGGTGAGCACTGCTTCCCTGGCGGTGTAGCATCCGGCGGTGTTCGGGAGGATAAAATATTTCTTCCGGTCGATGAGATTCAGAATGTTTTCATCGGAGCCGTCGTTCAGGTTCACGCGGCGGATGGCGAGCGTGATCATTTCTGCGCCGCTCGCATCGATCGAATCCAGCATCACCTGCGGGTTCGGATAGCGTGACGAGCCCACGATGAGGCGGGAGGAGAATTGTTTGTTGTTGATTATGAGTGTGTTCATAACTTGTGTGGCCGGAATACCATGATAATATTAAAGATTTCTTGACCTTAAAAAAAGGCACTGGATTCCCGCCAGAAGCACGCGGGAATGACACATAGTGGCTTTAACTGTGAACTGTTCGCTATTCACAGTTCACTGCTTTTCTAGCCGCCTTGCATTGCTTTGACGATTTCGATAGAATCGCCGTTCGAAAGTTTCTGCGATGGCCAATCGGCGCGACGGACCACTTTCCAATTCACCGCGATGGCCATGCCATTTTGATCTGTGGGAATATCGTGCTTTCGCAGCAGTTCTTCCAGCGTTACCGGAGTTTCCAGAGTGACACCCTTGCCGTTGAGAGTAACCGTCATGCAACCGTCTCAGAGATATGCTGCTTGTTGAACCGCGACGGTTGAAAGTGTATGAGCGATTCCGGCATTATTCCGGTTGTGAAGTATTCCGCAAGGCCATACGCCGTGGCCGGTGCGAACAATATCCCGCTGCGGAAATGACCGGTGGCGAAATGCAATCCGGCGATTTCCGTGGGGCCGATGATCGGCTCGTTGTCGCGGCTGCCCGGGCGCAATCCCGCGCTGACTTCTTCGATGGCGAGATCGTACACCGAAGGAACCACTTCCCACGCATTTTCAAGCAGTTCTTTGATGTGGCCTGCAGTTGTGGTGGTGTCGAATCCCATTTCTTCTGCGGACGCACCGACGATGAGACGGCCGTTTTCTTTCGGAACAAGATACACTTCAGGTGCCCGGATGATGTGCGAAAGGGTGCATGTCTTGTCCATCCGCAATGTCATGATCTGGCCTTTGACGGGGCGAACGGGGGGAGCGATTGATTCCGGAATGCCGGGAATGCTCTTCGACCAGCAGCCCGCGGCGAGGATTACATTTTCCGTTTCGAATTCACCGGTAGAAGTTCTCACGCTCTTGATCTCTTCGTCGACGATGTTCACAAAATCTATGGGAGTGTTCTCGTGCAGCACGCCGCCACATTTTTGAAATGCAATTCTTAGGGCATCGACGAGCGCCCGATTATCGATATTGACATCGTCGGGGATCCACATTGCCGAGGCGACACGGGGTGACAGCATCGGTTCGATTTCGCGAGCTTCTGTGCCGGAGAGCCATGAGATGGGGAGGCCGAGGTTCTTACGGAAGGCGTAAAGGCGGCGGAGGCGTTCGGTATCGTCGCGGTCCAATCCGACCATCAACGTTCCGCGCTTTTCAAGATTTACAGAAATTCCGGAATCGTGCTCGAGTTCAGAAAGAAATTGCGGATAGAGGCGGAGACTTTCAAGACCGAACGCAAGAAGCTGGGATTCTTCGAACCCCGCTTCGGAGCGAGGGGCAAGCATCCCTGCGGCATACCAGCTTGCCGAGCGTCCGGCCGTATCCCGTTCAAATATCTGAACGCCGAAACCCTTACGCGCAAGCTGCCATCCGACCGAAAGGCCGATGATGCCGCCACCTATGATTGAATAATTATTTTTCATTTAAGGGTCCAGAGTAAAATAACCAATAACCAATCCGCCGCGGCGGATTGGTCATTGGTTATTTGAATGGTAAATCTCCGCTCCTTCTTTCTTGAACTCTTCACTCTTTTCTTCCATGCCTTTTCGCAACGCATCTTCAGGTGTTGCGCCGATCTCGTCGGCATACTTGCGGACGTCTTCGGTGATTTTCATCGAGCAGAAATGCGGACCGCACATGGAGCAGAAATGGGCAGTCTTCGCGCCTTCCTGCGGGAGCGTTTCATCGTGAAAATCGCGGGCAGTTTCGGGGTCGAGCGAAAGGTTGAACTGGTCTTCCCAGCGGAATTCGAAGCGTGCCTTCGATAGCGCATTATCGCGCTCCTGTGCACCGGGGTGTCCCTTCGCCAAATCTGCCGCGTGTGCGGCGATCTTGTAGGCGATGACGCCGTCCTTGACGTCTTTCTTATCGGGAAGTCCGAGATGTTCCTTCGGTGTGACGTAGCAGAGCATGGCGCATCCGAACCATCCGATCATTGCCGCACCGATAGCGCTGGTAATATGATCGTACCCGGGAGCAATATCGGTGGTGAGCGGACCGAGCGTATAGAACGGCGCCTCGGAACATTGCTCGAGTTCGAGATCCATGTTCTCTTTGATGAGCTGCATCGGGATGTGGCCGGGGCCTTCGATCATCGTCTGGCAATCGTATTCCCATGCGATTTTCGTGAGTTCGCCGAGCGTTGCAAGCTCCGAGAGCTGAGCGTCGTCATTTGCATCGGCGATTGCGCCGGGGCGGAGACCATCACCGAGTGAGAACGAAACATCGTACGTTTTCATGATCTCGCAAATCTCGCGGAAGTGCGTGTAGAGGAAACTCTCCTGATGATGCGAGAGGCACCACTTTGCCATGATGCTTCCGCCGCGAGACACGATGCCGCACGAACGGCCCGCAGTGAGCGGAATATACCGCAAGAGCACGCCGGCATGAATCGTGAAATAATCCACGCCTTGCTCCGCCTGTTCGATGAGCGTATCGCGGTAGAGTTCCCACGTGAGATCTTCCGCCTTGCCGTTGACTTTTTCGAGCGCTTGATAGATCGGCACGGTACCGATGGGGACAGGCGAATTGCGGATAATCCATTCGCGCGTTTCGTGAATGTTTTTTCCGGTGGAAAGATCCATCACCGTATCTGTGCCCCACTTAGTTGCCCAGAGCATTTTCTCGACTTCTTCATCGATCGACGATGCGACGGCGGAGTTGCCGATGTTCGCGTTGATCTTCACCAGGAAGTTTCGCCCGATGATCATCGGCTCGCTTTCGGGGTGGTTGATATTGGCGGGGATGATCGCCCTGCCGCGTGCCACTTCATCGCGGACAAATTCCGGCGTGATATATCGCGGAATGTTTGCGCCGTAGCCTTGTCCCGGATGCTGCTGGTTGAGGATTCGCCGCGAGCTATGGCGGTTTTCGACCCATTCGTATGCTTGCTGCCTGCCGAGATTTTCGCGGATGGCGATGAATTCCATTTCCGGCGTGACAATGCCCTTGCGCGCGTAGTGCATTTGGGTAACATTGCCGTTGGCGCGCGCGCGGAGCGGCTTGCGTTTCAGACCGGGGTAATATTCGAGCTTGCCCTTTGCGCTGTCGGACTTTGCA
>DATGFY010000275.1:0-9166 GCA_035308785.1 Bacteroidota bacterium
GATTCGGATACTTTTGCAGAAACGATTCATACAGTGCTTTTGCGCTGTCGAGCCGATGCAGTTCGTTATTATACAAGAATGCAGCAAGGAACATGGCAGAGGGGGCGTCTTTACTCTCAGGGAACATCGCCAAAAAAGTCCGATACGAATCTACCGCCCGCTGCATATCACGGATGTCGTTATTAAAAATCAACGCAACGCGGTATTGCGCTTCTTCCGCATGCTGCCCTTTCGGATACCTTATGACGAGTTCGCGGTAATTCTCGATTGCGAGCTGGAAGAATTTCTGATCTTCATTGGATCGCCCCTCGGTGAACAATTGCTCTTCACTCTTGCGGGAGCAAGAGATGAGGAGAAGCGCCGGAATAAGAATTAGGAAGAATCTCATAATGTGGAAATTACCAAAAAATCGGGAAAAACTGAAATGGGCGAGGTTGGTAAAGCGCGGTCACTCCTAACTTACCCTTTTCATCACCGCCACAAAAAATCCGTCCGTGCCATTCACGTGCGGAAGGAGCCGGACCATTCCGGAATCGGCAGATAAACCAAATTCCGTCAATAGTGAGGACGGCGGATTGAGCGAAAATGCGGTGTTCGATTTTAAGAATTCGTTCACAACCTCTTCGTTCTCATCTGCAAAAAGAGAACACGTAGCATAAATCAATTTTCCACCGGGCTTTACAAATGCGGAATTGATCGCAAGCAATTCCTTCTGCCGGGCAGCATGGCGGGCCACCAGATCTTCATCGATAGTCCATTTAAGATTGGGGTTTCGGCGGATGGTGCCTGAGCCGCTGCAGGGAGCATCGACGAGAACGAGATCAGCTTTGCGGTCAAAGTCCGCTTGAGGAAACCGGTTCGCCAGATAGACACTAACGATTTTGACTCCTGCCCGTTCGGCACGCGATTGAAGTTCGAACAGCCGATGCTCATCGATATCGATCGCAGCAATAGCGCCGTTATTTTCCATAAGCTCCGCAAGATGAAGGGTCTTACCGCCTGCCCCGGCGCATGCATCGATGACAACGTCTCCCGGTTTTACGCCGCAAAGTTCGGAGATGATCTGACTTCCCTCATCCTGCATTTCAAAGCATCCATCGCGGAACGATTCGAGTGTGTTCCGATTGAACCTTTTCTTGACTATTAAGCCCGACCGGGAATAGCGCGTCGGTTCTGATTCGATTCCTTCTGATAGGAGGCGCGTGCGGCACTGATCTCTATCGGTTTTAAGCGTGTTAACCCGGATGGTAATAGGAGCGGAGGAATTGAGAGATTGCAGAAGTGGTTCAGTCTGCGTTTTCATTTGAGCGTGCCAGCGTTCGACCATCCAATCCTGAAATGAATATTTCACACCGAGCCGGACGAGCGGCGAGGCGCCATTCAGAAAGCCCAAAGCGAGATTTGCGGAAAGCCATGTGCAGTAATTCGGGCAATCGGTATTGGGGAATATCGCCCGCCACCGCGAACCGAGGGCGGTAAGCGCATCCTTCTGTTCGCAATGTTCAACGGCGACCATATAGGCGGCATAGAGAGGGACATAGCGGGCGGGCATTTTATTCAAATCGGCGGCATCGGGATGCTCTGAAAGGAATTGCTCGAGCAAGGCTTCAAGAAAGCGTCGATGACGGACGATACCGTACACCGCACCTGAGATCACACGGCGATCGTGCGAGCCGAGATACCTGCGGGCTCTAAAAAATTCCGCGGCGTGTGAATCCGGCGGGGAGGAATTCTGGTCGAACAGCTCGCATAACTCAATCACGTGTCCCGCGAGCGAGGAAGGATTCATACGGCGATAAAAGGTTCGGGAGATTTCTCGTTGACATAGGCCCGGGCCATTCGGGTGGTATTGAAGGCAACCCCGGGTTGGCCATTGGCATTCAGCGCAATGATGCCACCGTATCCATCGACCTTCTGTTTCAATAACTCGATTCCGCGTTGCGTCGCTTTGGCGACATCGCCGTTGAACTGCTCCATCAGATCGACAACGGTCTTTGCCATAACAATTTTGATCATCGCCTCTCCCCAGCCGGTCGTGGAAACGCCGCCGAAAGCATTTTCTGCATACGAGCCGCAACCGATCAATGGAGAATCGCCCACTCTCCCGGGATGCTTGTTAAATGTTCCGCCGGTGGAAGTACCGACACTGATTTCTCCATTCTTATCCATTGCAACTGCACCTACCGTATCTGAAGCGGCGGAGGCGCGAAAGGCATCCTTTGTCGAAAATTCACCTTTGCCTTGAATGGCCTGCCATTTTTTAATTTCGCGGTCCACTTTCAAAGCGGCTTGATCGCATAGGTTCATGCCACGCGATACGGCGAATTCTTCGGCACCATGGCCGACGAGGAGAATATGTTCGCTGTCTTCCATAATCTTGCGGCAGAGGGAAATCGGATTGCGGATTTTGCGCACCGATGCGACGGCTCCGCAGCGCATCGACTTGCCGTTCATAATGCTTGCATCGAGCTCGACCTCACCGGCTGCATTGAGGTGCGAGCCGCGGCCTGCGTCGAACGTATCATCGTCTTCCAAAATCATAATTGCGCATTCGACCGCATCGACGGAACTTCCGCCCTTGCGCAAAACTTCCCACCCTGCATTCAATGCATTGCGGATGCCGGCGCGGTGCCGTTCGACAAGTTCATCGGGGATATTCCACGCTCCGCCGTGGACAATAAGCGAAAGCATTAGGGATTGAATGGCGATAAGGAATTCATTCGGGTATAGGAACATACGAAAAAATGGAGGGATTAACAATTTGAAGAATTGCTGCTTGTGTTGGGCGAATCTCCGATTCGCCATTCTGGCAAAAGAGGCGAATCGGAGATTCGCCCCACAAAATGGACTCTAATCAAAAAAAAATCCCGTCGAGGATTTCCCCGACGGGATTTTTCTCATCGCTATTCTATGATGAGAAGGATGTTATTCTTCTTCAATTCCGCTATGCGAAGCGGAATTGGTTCCCGCGGCGAGTCGGGATGCGACATCGTGCGGAAGCGTTGGCGTGTAGCGGACGATTTTACCGTTCTTCACTACAGCTTCATTTTCCGCATGGGCCTGATTGACGCCATTCTTGCGAAGGAGATCGTTCGAGAACGTTCCCCCCCATTTTATATGGTCGCCTTCAGTCTGGATATTCGACGCCTGAACTCGGGCGCCGGGCACCATCATTTGCGCCCAATTGCGGATTTCCCGTTTGCCGCGAAATGTTTCCTGCGCACCCGGGATCGGTGGATCGAGGGTGACGACCGCGTCATCGGCGAAACAGTTCACGACTTTCTCGACATCTCCGGCATTGAACGCCGGCGCGAGCTCATTCTTGATGATTGATTCGAGGCTAGCCATCAGACTACCTCCTTTCCACTTGTATATTGTGATGAGTGTAGTTATATGTTAAAAGCTCATCCGGTCGTTCATGACCAACGTGGAATTGATGAAGCGGATTATAAGGTGATTGCACTATGTGTATCTAACATCCACTTTGTTCCAAATAATTCCCGATGGAGAATATATTTCACTATGCCTCGACCAACTCCTTCTTTTTATTGAACTTTGTCAGACCCCGAATGGCGACTCAAACGCCATTCTTCTCTCCATTTCAAAAATTCGAAACTTTGATCTATTATTGAATATGAAAGCGAACTGACCATTTCTTCGACCATTGTTTCCAAATCCGAGATAACCGCACCTGCAACCATTGTACCCTCTATTGTGCCATTGTACCCATCACCAACTACAGAAAAGTGCAGGCGATGCCATCTAAATCGTTCTGTTATAACCGAAGAAAAGTAATTCCGAAATCCTTCATCAAAGTGAGTAGCAGGATAAAATCGAGCCAAGTCAATGAGAGTGTGCTCGAGAGCGTGTACAATGAAGTAACTAGCTTGAATCATTTCGGCCGTAATTCCGCTCTCCCAGCCTGGTTTCGCCGCTGAAAAATAGAGTCTACGTAACTTCGGCAAAGCGTAAACGAATTCAAATAATCCAGTATGGGATGGAAACTGCTTCAGATACTTTTCATTTTTTATCCCGCCGTTCGGGGGATTTTCCTTAAGAACCTTCTCTACCAAGCCAATTGCTTCGTTGCGGTTTCGACTAATCTTGAGGTGCCAATCATCTCGGTAACGACTAACCAGATCCGGGGTTAGCGTGCGACTGAAACCTCCCTGAATTTGAGTTTCGTGATGACACAGGAAGCATAATACAGCGAGGTTTTCGACCATATTGTTCGAAGGGTCGTCGTCAATGTGGTGAATCTGCACAGGACGACCACGCTCCTTGCAAACACAACAAGTACGATCCGACGAGAAGAGTAGTTTGTTTGCAACTGATACAGGAATCTCTACCCTATTTTTCTTCCTAGAATTTATTGTTGCTTTTTTCACGCAAGAGAGGCCATATTTCTTAGCTCAATATCCTATTGCCACGTGAGTGAGGAATATCACGCTTTCTTCTCACTTAAATTTGGAATAAGCCTGGTTCGAACTCTTTCTACCACAAGATGCTTCAAATTGATCTGTTTCAAATAAACTCTTACCTCATCGTTTCCCTTATAAGCAATTATACGGTCTGGCATCTCATGCCTAGTAATAGTTCTCGCCACGCCGATTTTCCCTCTTATTGAAGAGTAAGAAATTCTAGCGCTTATGCTCGTTCCGCTCGTCGAATCCGTTACAATTTCAGTGACGGGACGAGAGTCATGATCACTTTCAGGGCCGTGTGGATTCGAGGCAGGATCTCTAGGAACCTTTTCTTCGTATATCCATCCAGTGTAATTTTCGTTACTTTGAGTATACGTCTTTTTCGAATCTTCAGCCACATCAAGACTCAAAATCCACCTGACGGTAGCAGCGCTTCCCACGAAGTAAACCGCTTTCCAAAAATTAAACCCCATACTTCTCTTCCTCAACAAAACAATATCGGCAAGAAAATGACAACACCACCGCGGATTGGTGCAAATATAGCGGTAATCATGAATGCTTTGATGTATTGACTTTCATGATTATCTTGTACCCTCATCTTGGATCCCCGCCGGTGAAATGGTCAGATAATTTATGGAACCGCCAATTCCCTGTACGAGATTGCTGAGGCGATAAATTTCCGACACTGTCCTTATTTGGAAAATCAAATACTCCGCTCTGTCCATCAAATTATGAGAATCCGGTATTATTATTCCTTGCTGGCCCAACGCCGAGAAATACATTTCTAACAAATGAAATATTTGGGCATACAGAACGTAACTTCCATTGCGCGTTATCCAACCGGGCGCAACCGCGAGAATGGGTGGCAACAAGTTCGGCGGCATATCATGATTTGCATTGAATCGGCTGGGATTGACCGTAATTCCCCTCTGCTGCAGAGTAGTACTTGGGCCATCATGGATGTGGTAGAAAGATGGCCCATTAATCCCAACCACCTTCTCATAACCTGCCAAGTGAAACCCCAGACTTCCATTCGGGTCGGCCGTAACAACTTTATTAAGCTCGCTTTCGAGAGCTGTCGCAAACGAACTAAGCGTCGAAAGAGATGAATTAGAAGCAATAAAATTCGCCAACCATTTATCAGTTGGCGTTCCGCTAATTCGTCCCAGCCCCCAACACGAAGCGCCAGCATTCAAATAAGTAATCTTTTGTAATTTGGTTGCTGCGTTATTCCTGACAGAGGTCTGGCCGGTTGCGTTGTTGATCGAGGTGACAGCGGAATCGGCAGCCATTGCAATTCCGTAGGAAGTAAGTTCAGTTAAGACAAGTGTCACAATTTGCTCCTTCTGATAGTTTGATAATTTGTGGATGCTGCGAAAGAATTAGCTTTCTATAATTTCCTTGGTTTTTTTGGGTGTTTATCAGCCCCCACCTCGATGGATTCGCCTCCCTCGTGAAGCACAAGCCTAAAGAGCCGCCTGCAGTTGGTGGAGAGGTACCAACGACGAAGCGGCTCTGAGTTCCTTGCCATTGCTTCGTCGTCCCGCTGAATTCGTCAGCGGGACTTCTCGCAATGACTATTTAGGGGTATTACGCTTTCTTATTCTTATCATCCACCACTTCGAACGTGGCATCCTCGACCTTCTTGTCGTCGCCGGAGGTACTGCCGTGCGACGCACCGGGTTCGGCGCCCGGCGGCGGCCCGCCAGCGGCGGATTGCGCTCCAGGAGTCGGTCCGGCCCCCGCGGTGGCTTGCTGATACATCTGCGTGGAAATTTCGTTCCACACGGTGTTCAGCGAATCCATCTTGGCCTTGATATCGGCGTTGTTGCCGCCCTTGATTGCCGCATCGAGCGCATCTGCCGACGATTCGACTTTCGCTTTCAGCTCGGCCGGCATCTTATCAGCCATTTCCGTCACCTGTTTGCGTGTTTGGAAAACCAGGGTATCTGCCTGATTCTTGGTTTCGATTTCTTCCTTGCGCTTGCGGTCTTCGGACTGGTGGTCTTGCGCGTCGCGTTTCATCTTTTCCACTTCTTCCTTGCTTAAACCGCTGGAAGAGGTGATGCGGATGCTCTGCTCCTTGCTCGTGGCCTTATCTTTCGCCAGTACATGGAGCATGCCGTTCGCGTCGATATCGAAGGTCACTTCGACCTGCGGGATACCGCGCGGTGCAGGCGGAATTCCATCGAGATGGAACCGTCCGAGTGTCCGGTTATCGACCGCCATCGGGCGTTCGCCCTGCAAAACATGGATTTCCACGGAGGGCTGGCTGTCCGACGCGGTTGAGAAGATTTCACTCTTTTTCGTCGGGATGGTGGTGTTTGCCGCGATCATTTGCGTCATCACACCGCCCAGCGTTTCGATGCCGAGCGATAGAGGCGTTACATCGAGCAGAAGAACATCGGTGACATCGCCGGAAAGGACGCCGCCTTGAATGGCTGCGCCAACCGCGACGACTTCATCCGGATTCACGCCCTTATGTCCCTCTTTACCAAACACGTCTTTCACGAGCTGCTGTACACGGGGCATACGCGTCATACCGCCGACGAGGATCACCTCATCGATCTGGTTAGGCGATAACGCCGCATCGCGCAGAGCGCTTTCGACGGGTTTCATGCACTTCTGGACAAGGTCTTCGACCAATTGCTCGAACTTCGTCCGCGTGATCTGCAGATTCAAATGCTTGGGACCATCAGCCGTAGCCGTGATGAACGGCAGGTTGACGTCGGTCTGCATCAATTGCGAAAGTTCCATTTTCGCTTTCTCCGCGGCTTCGCGCAATCGCTGCAACGCCATCGGGTCTTTGCGAAGATCGATGCCTTCGGATTTCTTGAATTCGTCTGCGATATATTCCAGCAAACGCTGATCGAAGTTATCGCCGCCAAGGTGCGTATCACCGTTGGTGGACTTCACTTCGAAAACGCCTTCGCCAAGTTCGAGGATGGAAATATCGAACGTACCGCCGCCGAGATCGAACACTGCGACTTTCATGTCCTTGTGCTTCTTATCGAGACCGTAGGCAAGCGCTGCCGCTGTTGGCTCGTTGATAATGCGCCGAACGTTGAGGCCGGCGATTTCTCCGGCTTCTTTCGTCGCCTGGCGCTGTCCGTCGTTAAAATATGCAGGGACCGTAATGACCGCATCGGTCACCTTCGTGCCGAGGTAATCTTCGGCAGTCTGTTTCATCTTCTGCAGAATCATCGCGCTGATTTCCGGCGGCGAATAGACGCGGTCGCCGATTTGCACGCGTGCGGTGTTATTATCGCCCTTTACGACCTGATAGGGCACCAATCGCATTTCCTCGGTCACTTCATTTTGAAAACGGCCCATGAAGCGCTTAATTGAAAAGACAGTATTCTGCGAGTTCGTTACTGCCTGGCGTTTTGCCGCCTGACCAACGAGCCGCTCGCCGCTCTTCGTAAATCCAACAACCGATGGTGTTGTGCGCGCGCCTTCGGCATTCGCGATCACCACGGGATCGTTGCCTTCCATGACAGCAACAACGCTATTCGTTGTGCCTAAATCAATTCCAATAATTTTTCCAGCCATTGTTGTTTTCTCTCCTTTCGAAAACTCTTATTTTACTCCAACATTCGATTGTTCGAACATTGTGATTTTGATATAGATACTCCAACATCCGTGCCATGCTTTGATAAATACGTTACCCATTGATATTATTATATTTGAAGAGATTTGCGGGCGGAATCGAATCTGCCATCTCTGCAAAGTGTATCTGCCAAATTGGCGTTCCATTAAGAATTCTGTCTGATTTTGCAAAGAATGACAGGATTGGAATGGAAATGTCAAAAACCGTATATTTGGTTACTTTGATTAAAGAACAATTGTTGAATACCGTACCAATTCTACCTGAGAGATTAGCGTCTATCAAGACTCGATGGATCGGCGGCGACATAAGGATTCTCGAAGAAGTCGATTCTACCAATACGTATGCGAAAAGCCTGCTCCGTGAAGGTATAAAATCCGGAACTGTTGTAATTGCAGAATCTCAGACTGCGGGTCGCGGACGGCTGGGACGACTATGGCAGAGTGAAAAGTATGCGAACTTGACGTTTTCTGTTATCGTCCTGAATGTTATGGCTGAATCGGCGGGGGTTCTTCCCCTTGCCGTTGGTTTGGCAGTCGCGGAAGCACTCGATGATGTTACCGGATTATCGTTCGCATGCAAGTGGCCAAACGATATTCTTCACGATGGCAGGAAGATCTGCGGGATATTGTGCGAAAGCATCGCCGAGCCGGACGGGAAACTCTCTATTATTATTGGAATCGGGGTGAATGTGAATCAACAATCGTTTGCACCGGAAATTGCGGACAGGGCAACATCGCTGTCCCTCACGGCGCATAAAGAATTTGATCGGCCGGCTGTTTTATCGGTCATACTCAAACATCTCGAGCTGGAACTCGACAATCTGTTCGATGAAGGCGCACCGAACATCATCGCGCGCTGGAAACAGCACGCACCGATGCTCGGCAACGAAATTTCAATCAATCAACAAGACATCAAAGTGAATGGCATTGCGCTCGACATTGCGCCCAACGGCAGTTTGATTGTACAGGCGGGGAACAAGCGCATTTCCGTGCTGGCGGGCGATGTCACCATTGTAAAGAAGAAATGATTTTACTTGCGATCGATATCGGCAATAATTATGTGAAGATGGGGTTCTTTCGCGGCACAAAACTCGTCCGCACGTTCAGAATACCGACGAGGCAACTTTCCAACG
>DATGFY010000276.1:0-2665 GCA_035308785.1 Bacteroidota bacterium
GTTTACGGCTGATATCTCCTCCGTAACACTTTGCAAGGACGTTCTTTCGCATCGCCGAGATCTGATCTCGCGCGATGACCTTGCTGCCGATCGCGGCCTGAATAACGACCTCAAACATCTGCCGCGGGATCAGTTTCCGCAGTTTTGCGCAGAGTTTCTTCCCCCACTCGTACGATTTCTCACGGTGGACGATTGTAGAGAGCGCATCGACCGGTTCAGTGTTCAAGAGGATGTCAAGCTTAACCAGGTCTGATTCTCGGTAGTCCAGGAACTCGTAATCGAACGAGGCATACCCGCGAGATGTTGATTTGAGCTTGTCGTAAAAATCGAAAATGATTTCCGATAGGGGCATCTCGTACCGCAGGTCTGCGCGTGTCGGGTCGATGTACGTTGTATTCTTATAGATACCACGCCGGTCGGTGCAAATCTTCATAATGTTGCCGATATATTCAGACGGTGCAATGATCTGCGCTTTGATATATGGCTCTTCCACATGTTCGATCTCGCCGGGAGGCGGCATGAACGCAGGATTATCGACAAGCACAACTTCACCGTTCGTTTTCACAACTCGGTATTCTACGTTCGGAACAGTTGTGATAAGTTCTTGCTCATACTCGCGCTCCAACCGTTCCTGCACAATTTCCATGTGCAGCAGGCCTAGGAAACCTGCGCGGAAGCCAAATCCCAAAGCAACCGATGATTCCGGTTCAAAGATAATGGAAGCATCGTTCATCCGAAGCTTTTCTAACGAATCGCGCAGCTCCGCGAAATCGTCGGCATTGACAGGGTAAAGGCCCGCAAAGACCATCGGCTTGGCATCATGGTAACCGGGCAGCGGACCATCGGCGGCGTTCTCTACCGTTGTTACCGTATCGCCAACTTTGGTATCATGAACATCCCTCGCTCCGGGAATAAGATAGCCGACATCGCCCGCGGAGAGCAACCCGGTGCGCTGCCGTTGCATTTCTAACGCGCCAACTTCTTCGGCGTCGAAAATCTTGCTCGTCGCAAAGAACTTTACTTTGTCTTTTTCCTTCAGAGTTCCCTCGAAGACGCGGATATAAACAATCGAGCCGCGGAACCCGTCAAAGATCGAATCAAAAATCAGCGCTTTGAGAGGCGCGTTCGGGTCGCCCTTTGGCGGAGGGACGCGGTGAACCACCGCCTCGAGGATTTCATCGACTCCCAATTTCATCTTCGCGCTCGTAAGGAGTATTTCCTCATCCTTGCAGCCGATCAAATCCATGATCTGGTGTTTTACCGTATCCACCATCGCGCTCGGCAAATCGATCTTATTGATGACGGGGATAATCTCCAGCCCTGCATCGATCGCCAAATACAAATTGCTGATCGTTTGCGCTTCTACGCCCTGCGATGCATCGACGACGAGGATTGCTCCTTCGCAGGCAGCGAGGGAACGGGAGACTTCGTATGAAAAATCGACGTGGCCGGGGGTATCGATGAGATTGAGGGTGTATTCCTTCCTGTCCTTCGCGGTGTATTTCATCTGGATGGCGTGCAGCTTGATGGTAATGCCGCGCTCCTGCTCAAGCTCCATGTCGTCCAGCACCTGGTTGGTTTTCATCTCGCGCAGGGTGATCGTACCGGTGCGTTCCAGCAAGCGATCGGCAATGGTTGATTTGCCATGATCGATGTGGGCGATGATGCAGAAATTTCGAATGTGATTCATTGACAAAATCTAAAGTGTGAGGGCGATCGCCCGCCGGTGCCGTCTCTGATATCGGTGCCGAGGCGGCTAAATACAAAGAATCCCGCCACGTTTGAGCGGGATCTCAGTTAAAATATACCCAGAAGTAGCGCGATTTGCAAGGAATCTATAATCCTTCGGTATTGAGGATTTTCGATCGCATTAGAAGTCTCTCATCTTAAAAAAATACCTTGACACTTGGTCTTTTTTTTATATATTGAAGGTGAGAAGTTGAGGCTTTTTATGGCGGTTTTGAGTGGCGTTGGTTGCGGTTATCTTGATTCGTTGGTATTCGTCAAAATGTTGTCGAGTTCTCAGCGTTCGTTGTTCTCGCGTCTTATCTCTCCTCTCCAGTGCACGCCCGGTTAGCACCACTCACATTGAAAATGCCTTCTGCTTCCGGAAACCCCTTTGCGCTCTTGAGTGCCCGGGGTGAACCGTTTTGTGCTTCGCTGCGTGAACGCGCGATGCCCCCACATCTCTTCACTGGAGATAATTTCAAAAATTTTGATATGATAACTTCTCATCGCGATCGATTGCTATGCAGCTCCTAAGCGATATCGTTCGACAGATGGTGTATCCGTTCATCGTGTTCGAACCCGGTGGACAGATCGTTGCCTCGAACCGCGCCTTCGAGCGTTTGTCGGGATACAACGCAGAAGAGTTGCGTTCGATGACGATTATGGAGCTTAGGGAATCGCCCTCACGAAAGGTTGATCCTGAATTAATCGCCAAGGTGATCTCGAGCGATGCTCCTGTCCGTCTTGATCGGAAGCTGCGCACGAAGTCCGGTGAAATTCTTCCGGTGGAAGTCGTCATCGATGTATTTCGCAACTCCGCGGGAGAAGCGCAATTCTTTTACGCTTTCCATGTCGATCTGCGCAGCAGGAGATCGAATGAGAACGAACTCCGTAAGGTAATCGATGCCGCGCCGAATGCCCTGGTGATGGTCGATAG
>DATGFY010000277.1:0-1843 GCA_035308785.1 Bacteroidota bacterium
CTATATGAGCGGCAGGCGCGCGGGAAATCCGAACGGCGATTTCGGCGTGAGCGAGGATTTGGCAACGATTGTGTCCGAGGGCGGATTACGGTACGGCTCGAGCTACGATTCCAGCAGTTATTCTCTTTCGCCGGGCCAGCAGATCGAGGCGGGATTCGCCTTTATCGGCGGATCGGATTCGCTCGACATGATTGCGAACGCGCGCGCGGCGCTGCTCCGGTGGTATTCGACAGGCCACGCAACAGCGGTCTATCCGAACGCATGGGCAGTGAATAAAGGTTGGAACATGATATCATTGCCTGTGCTCGCGCCCGATCCGCGCAAAGAAATTATCTTCCCGACCGATACCGGGCAACTGTTCCGGTACATCTACGGAAGCGGCTATCACGCGACCGATACCATGACGGCGGGAACGGGATACTGGCTTAAATTTGATTCTGCCGAAGTTGTGCGTATCGATGGATTGCCGTTCGGCACGGACACGATTTCGGTGACGCCAGGATGGAACCTGATCGGCTCGGTCAGTTATCCGTTCGACGTTTCAGGAATTGTTTCGATTCCCGACAGCATCATTATTTCAAACGTCTTCGGGTACAGCGGCGCTTATTCGCCGGTGGCAACGATGCAATCGATGAACGCGTACTGGGTGAAAACAAATCAGGCAGGAGTGATTGTGTTGAAGAAATAACCGAATTTCAGTCGCTGTAATGCTAAGACCAAGAGCGAGCACTCCCCCCACATTATGGTTTGCCACAGCGGTGGGAGATTCTTCGCTTTGCTCAGAATTACAAGGAATCGCCTACCTCACTTTCGCCAACCTTTCCACTTTTTCAATCGAAGCGTCCGACGCAGTCATCACGACCTTGTAGAAATAGGTGCCGTTGGCGATTTCGTCTCCAGCATCGTCCCTGCCATCCCACAAAATCTTGTTGAATCCCATCCGGAGCTGTCCCGGCGTGAGCGTCAACGTACGGATCAGGCGTCCGGCGACGGTAAAGACTTTAATACGGACTTCTTCCGGCAGCCGGCTTCCGGTGATCGAAAAAGTGAACAATGTTTGCCCCCTGAACGGGTTCGGGTAATTCAATACCTCGCGAATATCCGCACGCGAACTGACCGCAAAGGCAACTTTGGAAAGCGATTGCGTCCCCGATTTTACTTCAAGCGAATGGTTGCCATCGGCAAGGGGCTCGGAGAATGTCAGCTTGGTCATCGCGTTGTTCCCCTGCACTGTCCGCGCCAATCCGGCGCCGACGAAGTGCGAAATATCTTTGCCGTCGAGATATGTCAAAAACGCCGGCTGCACAGTCATGTTCTCCGCGGGAGATTCAAGGGTTATCACCGGACGCGCAGCGACATAATCGCCGTTACGAATCTCAATCCCATCGAAATAGATTTTCAGCGCCTGCAATGCGTTCGAGGATTTCAGGAATATCGGATGCAGAACGGTATTATTCTGCGCAATGAGATCGTTCCGTCCGGCCTTCGGCTGAACGCGGGCAACAAGCGTCCGCACTCCCCCGCCGGTGACGTTAAAGACAATCGATATTGCCCGCTGCGAGCCCGCGGCAAGTGTATCGATCACCGCATCGAACCGCTGCGTCGTATCTTCAAGCAAGTAGCTGGAAACTTTGGCGCTATCGGCAAGGCGGAAGCCCGCATTGTACACATTCAACGTCGCATGAACGAGCGTACCCGATTGAATCGTGTCCGCGTTGGTGTGCAGCGTCCATGCGCTGATCGCCAGATCGGGCGGTGGCAAATACCGCACGTTCCATTGGCGCAACAAGGGCGAGGAGACCCCATCGGTATTGCTTAGCCTGGCGGATAATTGGATCTGGGG
>DATGFY010000278.1:0-3674 GCA_035308785.1 Bacteroidota bacterium
CCACTCATCGGCCGGAAAGACGAACAAGCACTTCTCAAATCCGCGCGTAACGATAAACGTATCGTTCGCATCGGGAGAAACGTACTTTCGCAGTTTCGCCGGAATGTTTATCCGCCCTTTGCTATCGACGGAGTAGGTGTATGAACCCTTAAAGGATGACAATTTTTCAGGTGAACGATGTGAATTTACGGTAAAGAAAGTGAGGTTTTCTTTCGAAGAAAGATTACCCACTTTTACCCACCGTATTGTATCAATTTATGGAATTTTTATCGAAAGTCAAGTAAACCTGTGCGTTTTGGCAAGATTCACCTGCACTATTAGAGGAGTTTATTTGGAAGGAAGTCTGGAAAATGGTCAAATACGAGTTCTTTGACCGTTTTCCCGCCTTAGCCCTTACGGGCAAAGGGCTTACGGGATTTAAAAAATATTTTTCATTTTTCGGGGTTTGTTAGGGAATTGTTATCGATCCTCGCTAACCCGCCGAGGCGATCTTTCTCAATTTGCCAATCGCAACTCGAGGGGCCTGCGGATTGAATACTGGGAACTCAGCAGGCGTGCATAGGCGTAGTAACTCTCGTGGAACGGCCTTTGAATCCCGATTGCCTTTTCATTTACCGTCGCATGAAACTCATGGATTTGTTTAGGTGATAGAACAAGACTTTGTAATTCATCAGGCGTTCCGATCAACGAGACAAAAACAATGCTATCTTTCCTCCGATAATCACCCCGCGTCACCAGCTCAATTCTGAAAAGAGCCGAATCCTCAAAGTCGAGCCGAACCGGTGCATTCGTCCAATTCTGAATTCTCATTCGAAAATCAACTAGTGCAGAGTCCCCGTTTCGTTTTTCGTCAGCCCAAACTACGCCGCCAACGGGCGCAGTAGTATCTGCATAATCGATCAGGAATGGTGCCCGGTGGGTTGTATCGCGTGAACATTGCGCAGTAACGAACGGCTCGAGGAGATAGACGCCGGGGCGGAGCCAGGAAACGATGTTCACATGACCGAGGCCGCTGTGTTCGGAATCGCGGCAGCACCAGGCCTCATGGAATGACACCGAATCACTTGCGGGAACGCGGAGTTCAATCGGAGGTTTCTCCTCGTTTGACGGATACCTCGAATGCCTGTACGAACGTTGATCCCACGGGCCGACCGGATCTAACGAAAATGCTACTCTGCCCCAAGGTGGGAAATAAAGCTTTTGGTCTTTCGATTCCGAATTTCTCAGTACTACATCAACACGGATCGAATCGGTTGGAAGCACGACAACACCATCAAGAGAAAACGTCGGTATTACCCCAAGCCACGATTCTTCTTTGTTGTACACCCATGTGTAGATCGAATCAAGCCGTGTTCGAATCTCGATCAATCGATTGATCGCCTCGCGTCTCTCCTTCGTTATCGAATTATCCGATTCGAATGAGATGCATCCGCTCAGTTCTATTTCAGTGGTAATGCTGTCCCGAACTAGAATGAAATACGAATCGATCGCATCCATACATTCGACTTTGCTAACACCCAGGTCCTTCTTAAGACCATCAAAATCGTGAAACAACTTCAGTAATGATCGGTAGTCCCCTGAGGACATTATCGCATGGAGATTGGGATACGAATCCTCATCGATCGCCATGCCATCGGGTAGGATCGTAATCCTTCCCATGGTTCCACCTACAAATCCACCCGTTCTATAGTATTTGATCGTCGGATTCGAATCTTGGCTTTTTGAAAACCCCGTCATTAACAAAATGAACGGGATGACTACCACTACATGGACGAATATTTTCATTTCTTCCTCCTCAATTCAATTGAAATGGTTTTCCCAACCTCTACCACCGCATAGCTCCCATCCTTGCCGGGCCCGCAATTTACGATCTTTGTTTTTTCAATCATATCTTCGCCACGGGCTTCGTGGATATGGCCGCACAGCAGAAGATCGGGTTGATGCTCTTCGACGAAATCGCGCACGGCGGTGCTGCCGACGTGATAGCCCATGTGAATAATATCCACCTTCGTTCCGTACGGCGGCGCGTGAGGGACGAAGATCTTCACGCGCGCATTGCGCACAGCGGCATAGCCGCTTTCGATCCGCTTCGCGATCTCTTCTTCCGTGATCTCGTACGGCGTCCGGAGCCGCGACACCGGCGCCGATGACACCCCGAAAAATCCGACATCCTCGATGACAACGCCTCTGCCGTTGATCGAAACGCCGAGATGCTCGAACAATTCATCGTGCTGCGGCAAATCCATGTTGCCCGCAAGGCAGAGCGTGTGCTTCGCGAGCGGGCGGAATGTTTCAAGCGCGTGCTCCGCTTCCCGCACCGAGCCCACATTCGTCAAATCTCCGCCGAGGATAAACACGTCGGGCGTTTCCGCGCGCAAAATATCCTCAACGACTTTGTACTCGGCGTGGATATCCGTTATACAAACGATTTTCAATTATTTTCGATTTGGGATTTTCGAATTTTTCATTTTCTCGTTTTCTCGCTCCCACGCGGTCCGCCGCGGCGGAGTGGGAACGAGAATAATACACTAGGAAAGAATAAAGCAAACGGAGTTACTCGAAATGAATAAACTTAAACACAGGAACCCGAGATTACCTTGCCCTCACCTCCCGTCATTTTTTGATAACAATTCAAGGCACTATTTTTGCCGTTTCAAAGCCCAACCTAAGTGCCTGGTTCACGGAAAGTATTGAATTCCTTATTTTAGTTGCAGAAATGTGGGATGGTTTTACCGGATCACCAGGGTGAAAAGTTAGAACTATATGCTTATTATCTTCATCAGATTTTTTCGTGATCAAAACGGTGAATACCACGCGACACCCAATTACCCCGCTGACGGTTAAGGAGACATGATTCGCATCCTTACGGTTATCCACCATCAATTCAGTATCTGAAGGAAGATCTTCTAAATTAACAACGCCTATTCGACCGGCGATCCCAGCTTTGAACGCAAGACAATCGTTCTGAACGTAAGGATGGCTGTATTGTTTCCACTCAGCACTCAATAATCGATTCCGTAGTTGGCTCGGGGTCATATCTTCGTAAATACTCCCAGCAGCGAAATGATTTGTGATTCCCCTACGCAACAATCCTGCCCTTTGGAACAAAGTCAATTTCCAATATTCTGGATTCAACTCCTCGGTGTGAAGAATTGCATTTGTTACAAATCTCGAAACGCCCGAGCGTACCCCCCCTAAACGATTTGCTTCAGTGAGTCTGACATACATAAGAGAACCATTTCATGAAATTTGTTCGAGATCCAGATGCCCGTGTCTCAATTTGCTGCTATAATAATGTCCTTGCAATTTTCTCTTCCCATTAGACAACCGTAATTTTAATTCAGTCGTTCCTTCTCCGTATAAATTCTCATCTTCGAGGCCAGTATAATCCTTGCAGTCGTATATCCAATTCAATACGATATGTTTTGGGTCTTGCACTGACATCAAAATCATCTTGGCAGTTGATTGCGATCTCTCCCCTTCAAATACCAGACTCATGGTTAACCATGTCTGGCTTACTGTTAAGGTAATATCGCGCTCCTGCAATTCACTTTTGCCATCATTTTGACGCGTTAGTTTTCCCTTATAGGTTCCATCAAGGTTAGGCATTTTTATCATACTTTGCACCAGTTTCATTTTCCAAAGGTAGACATCGAAGAGCCAAACGAGTATTC
>DATGFY010000279.1:0-1915 GCA_035308785.1 Bacteroidota bacterium
TGCGGATGCGGTTGCCCGAACGGCGGATGCTGCCTTCGAGCAGCGTTGCCACGCCGAGTTCGGAGCCGACCTCCTTGGAACTCTTCTGCGTGCCTTTGTAGCGGATGATCGACGAGCGCGAGGTCACCCGAAGATCGGATATTTTTGAAAGCTCCGTAAGAATGTCTTCGGTGATTCCTTCACAGAAGAGATCGTCTTCCTTGCTGTCGCTGAGATTGGAAAATGGGATGACCGCAATCGACTTGCCGGCATCCGATGCGGCTTTTGTCGTGCCAATCTGCAGGTTGAACGGATTGAAGAGTACCGCCAGTATCACAAGCACGATTATCCCGCCCCCGATGAAGGCATATCGGATGGTTGCTTTTTTCGTGAGATTCCCTTGCATTACAGGTTCGGCAGATCCTGAGACCGGTTGATACGATGTGGCCGATGCGCGCGATTGGTTTTCGCGCACAGGGATATCCGTTGCTCGGACGTAGCCGGTTCGGCCGTATTCTAAATTCTTTCGCTCGCGGCGGAGATCGGCGAGCATATCGTCGGCGTGCTGGTAGCGCTCGTCTTTGTCTTTGGCGAGAGCTTTTAAAACGATGCGTTCGAGATCGGCAGGAATTTTGTCGTTGAAGCGCGCCATCGGCTGCGGGTCTTCATTGATGAGCGAGTACATCATCGCCGATTGATGCTCGCCGCGGAAGGGGAGCTTGCTTGTGAGCAGTTCGTACAGCACGACGCCGAAGGAAAAAATATCCGAGCGCGCATCGACCTCTTCGCCCTGCGCTTGCTCGGGGGACATATACGCTGCCGTGCCGATTGTTGAGCCGACCTTGGTAAGCTTGGTCGCGCCTTTCAGTTTCGCGAGGCCGAAATCCATGATCTTCACCTGCCCCTTCTTGGTGATCATGATATTATCGGATTTGATGTCGCGGTGAACGATCTCTTTTTCATGTGCGGCAACCAAACCATCGCACGCCTGAATGGCGATATCGAGAACCTTCTTGATCGAAAGCGGTTCGCCTTCCTCCACTAATTGTTTCAGCGTTTGACCTTCGACATATTCCATCGCCAAAAAGAGCTGGCCATTGTGCTCGTTCACCTCGAAGATGACCGCGACGTTGGCATTTAGGAGGGCGGAAGCGGCGCGCGCTTCCTGATAAAAGCGATCCTTTTCGTGCGCATCGGTGGAGAGGTACTGGGGCAGGAATTTCAGCGCAACGACCCGATCGAGCTTGGTGTCCTGGGCTTTGTACACGATACCCATCCCGCCTTCGCCGAGTTTTTCTACAATTTTATAATGTAATACGGTTGTTCCTATCATAAGTACTTAAATTAACGATATTTCCACATAATACCAAGGGCATTATACCTCCCCTAGGGTGTCATTCCCGCATGTTTCTGGCGGGATCCGCCCGTGGCGGACAGCGCCTTTTCTGCGTCGTGGAGATTCTGTTATCAAGTAGTAGGATCCGGATGAAGATATGATTTGAGAAATATCAACTTAAATTCTATATTTCAACTTGAGATTATTTTGACCCGCGCCCCGCAATCTACGATTGGGGGTTGCACAATAATTCCTTAATCATTACAATCACTCAAGGAGAAGCGAATATGAGCGGAGTACGAGTTTTAGTCGGTACAAAAAAGGGGGCATTCGTCCTTACTTCCGATGGCAAACGGCAGAAGTGGAATGTCAGCGGTCCGTTTTTTGCAGGGTGGGAAATTTATCACGTCAAAGGATCGCCCGTCGATCCGAACCGCCTCTACTGTTCGCAATCCAGCGGATGGTTTGGCCAGCTCATCCAACGATCCGATGACGGCGGCAAGACCTGGTTCCAACCCGGATTCAAACCCGGAGAGCCCACGACGAATGAACAGGGCATGCCCGTTTCCGAAAGCAACAAGTTTGCGTACGATTCTTCTT
>DATGFY010000280.1:0-7808 GCA_035308785.1 Bacteroidota bacterium
AATTGGATAGATCTTCGAGTGGGGCGGCTTCCTGGGATGATTAATGTGCAGTCTCCAAAAAGGGAAAAGGTTGTTATTCTGAGCCCTCGACAGAAGTCTTCGAGGGTAAACTCCGCGAAGAATCTCCCACGCCAGAGGTTAGGACAGCCTGAGGAGATGCTTCACTTCGTTCAGCATGACAAACCCCATAGGTAGAGGGATTATTTCCTGTAGCTAACGCGGTAAATCGCCCCAGCATAGTCATCGGATACCAGCAGCGCGCCATCGGACATGACTTGGACATCGACTGGGCGGCCCCACGGTCGGCCGTTGCTTTGGAGCCAGCCCTCCGCGAAAATTTCCTCCTTCGCTGCCGAGGTATCATTCTGAACATGTACAAGAGTCACGCGGTAACCTATCGGAATCGATCGGTTCCAGGAGCCATGCTCGGCGATGAAGATTTGATTCTGATATTCTTTCGGGAACATCGCCCCGGTGTAGAAGCGCATGCCGAGCGAGGCGACGTGCGGGCCAAGTTCAACTGCAGGCGCGGTGAATTCGCTCATGGTGTGTCCCTTGCCGAACTGGGGATCGGGGATGCCGTTGCCGTGGAAATAGGGAAAGCCGAAATTCATTCCTTGTCTCGGCGCTCGGTTGAGTTCGTCGGGCGGGAGGTTATCGCCGAGGTTGTCTCTGCCGTTATCGGTGAACCACAACTGTTTGGTGTTCGGATTCCAATCGAAGCCGACGCTGTTGCGGACGCCGCTTGCATAGACTTCAAGGGCGGTGCCGTCGGTGTTCATGCGGAGGATCGTACCAAAGCGCTTATCGTCTTGCAGGCAGACGTTGCACGGCATGCCGACCGGGATGTAGAGCTTGCCATCGGGACCGAAGCGGATGAATTTCCAGCCGTGTGCTTCGCTGGTGGGGAAGCTGTCGTTGACGACCACGGGGTCGGGGGGATTCGCGAGGCGCGATTCGATATTGTCGAACCGGACGACGCGGCTGATCTCTGCGACGTACAACGTTCCGTTCTTGAAGGCGACACCGTTCGGCATGTGCAGTCCGCGGATAATCGTGTAAATCTTATGCGCGACGGTATCTTTATTGGCATTTGGGATTGCATAGACGCTTCCACCTCCGGCATCGCGCGTGCCGACGTAGAGCGTGCCACGATCGCTGAGGGTCATCGAGCGGGCGCCGGGTAAATCCGCAGTGTACACTGCGATGTGAAATCCGTGCGGCAATTTTATCGTGTTGACGGGGAGAGTTTTATCGCCTTTGGATTGGGCGAGTATCGTTGTTGCGAGACAAAAGAGCAAGGCGGCGCGATGTATTCGACGGAAAACCATAGGAGTTTTATTCATTCGTTTTTTTGATCAACGGGTCGTCGCTACTGTTGTTTTCAACGCTTGTGCCAAGTGTCAAGTTCCATAAGCCACACTAACGCTCGTCGCTGGGCGACGCTGTCAATGTCCAGGCTACGGACGGTGCGGAGGATTTCGGGGAGGGATGCGTGGAAATCTTGCAACTCTTTAAGGGCTGAACTTGGATTAATCTCGATGCGGTTGCCGGTTTGCTCGGCATGCATGAGTGTATCCGGAGCCCATTCTTTGGGCCACTGTCCATCGAGGACTTGCATAGCCCCGCAGAGGCGGGTGAGGGCTCCCGTGAATCCATCCGTCAAGGATTCGTCGTTGGCGTTGAATTGTTGACGTTCAACGACTACTCTCACCTCATCATGCACGGAATACTTTGGGAGAGTGATTACCGTCGTAAGCGAGTCGCCGATGTAACGCCATCCCGGAAGGGAATCCGACGCACTGTATTTCAAATCCGATGAATTGTTCACGGTGATTTTCTGCGGCGGTAGCGAGCCCGGGAGGCGGATCTGATACGATCGATGATCGATCATGCCGGGATACTTTCCTTCGACGGGTGAGATCGTGATGGTAGTCGTGCCGTTCTTAGTCAATTGATGGACTGATGTTCGCGCGAACTCATCGTTCTTGTATCCCTGCGAGTTGCCCGCGTCTTCATACACACGGCACGAACCCGAATCGCCGGGGAATATCGTTAGGATAAGAGGATCGACGGGTTTCTCGTGCGTGTTGTTCATCTGCGGCTGCATCGGGATGAGGGAGCCGGCTTTGACATAGACAGGAATTTCTTCGAGCGTGAAATTCCGCTCGATTGTTGCGGGCCCGTGAAAGCGCTTGCCGGTGGACCACTCGATCCACGTTCCTTCCGGCAGCCAAATTTTCTTGGGAGCGAACGCGCTATCGACCGTACGAGCGGATGCTACGGGGGCGACGAGCATATTATCGCCGAACATATATTGCGCGCCGCCGGGAGACATGACAGCGTATGCTTCTGGGCTTTCGGGATAGTCGTAATACATCGGTCGGCATAATGAGACCCCCGTGTCATACGATTCGCGCGCAGCAGAGTAAATGTATGGGATCAAGCTGTAGCGCAGAAGAATTGCGTTCCGCATGGCGGAGGCATACGGTTCGGGATATGCCCAGATGCGCCGCTCGGCGGCGGCGTTCTTGGTGGTGTGCGTGCGAATGACGGGGCTGAATATTCCCGATTGAATCCACCGCGTGTACATTTCTGCGCCGACGGTGCCGGGGATGTGGCCGCCGATATCGTGGCTCCAATAGCCGTAGCCCACGTTCGCCGCAGTCGGCGTGAAATACGTTTGGAACGCAAGCGACTCCCACGACGAAGTCACATCGCCGGAGAATCCGATCTCGTACCGGTGATTGCCGAGTCCGCCCCAGCGGTGAAAGAGAATCGGCCGTTCGGCGCCGCGCCGTTCCATATCGGTGAAGAACACATAATTGAGCCACCACGTCGGCGTCACGCCTTTGATCTTGGTGGTGCCCCACTGCTGCCAATCGAGCCACCAGAAATTCACGCCTTGTTTTTCCAACGGCTGAATGATGAGGTTCATGTAATTGGTTGCGAATTTCTTATCGACGATATCGAACGGGACATACTTTTTTGTGGTAGGATCAATGCCCATCGCCTGCGCCATCTCGGGGTAGTGGAGTTCGTGCGGCTGAATGCCGGATGCGGGATGCAAGTTCAGCGGCACCTCGAGACCATGAGCGTGGCACCATGCAAGGAATCCATCGGGGTCGGGGAAATAATACTTATCCCATGTGTATCCCGTCCAGCCGAGCGGAAGTCCTGCCTGATCTTTGGGCTGTTTGTCCCACCGCAGGTTGAACGTCTGGTGCCAATCCATATCGACCACGAGCACATCGAGCGGGACCTGGTGCTGTTCGAACTCTCCGACGAGCTGTTTCAGTTCATCGTCAGTATATGCCCAATAACGCGACCACCACAAGCCAAAGGCAAACCGCGGCGGCATGGGGATTTTTCCGGAGACCTGCGTGAAATCGAACAGCGCCTTCTTGTATTCATGTCCGTAGCCGAAGAAATACCAATCCTGCCGGTCGCCTGCAGGCCGCGGCATTACCCATTGCCAATCGGTCGTATCGAACAGCGGCCGTTCGGAGTCATCGACGATAACCCATCCATCGCGCGAAAGGAGCCCCGGTTCAATATCGGTCGTGCCATCGACGCCATCGAGCGTTCGCGTCGTGCCTTTGAGGTTGGCGGTGTCTTTCATTCCGGGATTCCACGTTCTCTTTTCGCCGTTTAACGTGAATTCGATGGAGAGATTCTTCTTGGTGAATTTCCCTGAGCTCTTCTTGTATTTCAGCAAGAGGTCATCGGTTTCGATGATCTGCCATCCGCTCTCTGCGTATGCAGAAAACTTCGGCACAGAAAGATTGCGGTTGATGAAGACGAGCGATGCGTGGTCTTCGAATGTTCCATCCGCACTCCATTCCATCCGGATCATCTGCGGCGTTAGCACGGTGAAGCGCGCGCCATCAACAGTGACGATGGCTTTGGGATCGGCGATTGGGTTGGAATGTTGGGCGAGCATGAAGGATGGAAGAACGAAAAGGATAAGAGAAAAACAAACGCGAACGATGTTACGGTTCGAATTCTGAATCAAAGATTGCATTGGATTGGGGCATGAGTGATGGAGATAATAATAGTGAAAGGAGGGGTCAGAGGCAAATGCGGTCTCTTCGACCGCCTTCCGGTTACCCCGGAGTTTCCCGGGGTACAGATACTTCGGCTGTTGCGCCGAAATTTGTGTTGGAAATTTCCCGTAACTCTTCCATGCCCTCTTTCCCCAACACTAAATCCAATTCGAATCCGCAGAGATCGAATACATTTTGCTCGGCCCCCAACGAGGGACTGCAGCATTGCGGTTGATCGGAGCCCATATAATGATCGTAGAGAAGCACTCCGTGCTCGATAGAAATCGGAAACGCATAGCAAAAGAACGGCTTCAATTGGGGCGAACCTTCGGGGAGTTTCTTCTGCGCGATTTGCAGCACGCACATGCCGGATCCGTTCAGGAATACGCATCCGTAGGATTGTTCGGTAGTGCCGTCGCACGAGCCGGAGGGAAAATCGGCATCGGGCTTGACTTCATCCATGAACCATTGCGCGGGATCGGAAATCTGATGCGGATCCATTTCCGATTGAACCAGTTCGACGTTTGCAAGAATGCGTTCGCGTTCGGCGAGATCGAGCCATACGCCGCCCTTGCAGCAGGTACCGCTGCACCGCGAAGTGGCGCAGGCGGAGGAAAATTTTACATCAAACATCCGCCGGTCAACCTTGAGCTCCGCGATGTGCGGAACGTTGTGTCGGCGGATAATTGGTAACAGGTCTTCGTTCATGGTCAATTGATCGTGCCGACGCCCCGTCTCCCCTCTCGGAGTTTACCCTCGAATGTGTTTGTCGGGGGTAAGAAAGGGGCCGGGGGTGAGTTACTTTCACCTTGCTCACTGAATGCTGGGAGATTCTTCACTTCGTTCAGAATGACTTTCTCTTGTGTATTCTATTTACTTCCCCGCGCCCGAGGCCTTCTGCCGAGCGTACTTCTCTTTGTACTTATCGTACAGGCGTGTGTGATGGCTCGAAAGTGCGACGTCTCTGCCCTGGATGAATTCGCGCGTAACATTGGAAGAAATCTCGAGCGGATCGCCCGTCGTAATGATCAGCGTCGCGTCTTTGCCGACTTCGAGCGAACCGACGCGGTCATCGATGCCGAGGATTTGCGCGGCATAAATCGTTATCGATTTGAGCGCTTCTGCCTTCGGCAAACCGTGGCCTGCTGCCATCGCCGCATGATAGGGAACGTTACGTTCGTTGTAATATCCGCCTTCGCCCGCGATACAGAATTTCACTCCGGCGTTCAATAGTTCGTTCGGAAGTTTCTGCGCCTGATCGTATGCTTCAAACGTGCGGTACGGCAGCCGCTGGATCGGTTGGACGATGACGGCAACTCCGCGCGCTTTCAGCAAATCGGCTGTGCGCCACGAATCGTACCCGCCAACAATGACAAGCTTGACGTGTTCCTGATCGGCCCATGCAACGGCGGCTTCGATCTGAGTCAGCTCATCGGCGTTCATGAGGACGGGAATCTTGCCGTCGAGGACAGGTTCCATCGCATCCCACCGAACGTCGACATTGTGGTACGGCACTCCGCCATTGGTTTCTGCGTGTTTTGCTTTCAAGTAGGCACGGGCGTCTTTGAATGCATCGCGCAACTCATTAAGCTGTTTGTCGCGTTCTTTCTTTTGGTCATCTTCCGATCGGCGTTCGAACTGACTGCGGTTGATGACCATGTTCGGCCAATTGACGACCATGCCTACAGGCGCACGTAGAGTCATATCCTCCCATGTCCAGCCATCCATCATCATGGCGGCAGCCGAGCCGCTGATCACGCCGCCCGACATCATGGAGACTGCCACAGTAATACCGTTTGCGCGAACCACCGGGATCATCTGGCTTTCGGGGTTGAAGGCAACCTCTGCGCGCGTGTTCGGATTGATGCCGCCCACCTCGCTGAGATCGCGCGTCGCCCGAACCTCCTCGGATTCAACGAGGCCGATCGTCGATGCTGCATCGATGAGACCTGGATAGACATGCCCGCCTTGCGCATCGATCTTTTCCGCGTTGGGCGGAACGGTGATACTTGCTCCGAGGGCGACGATCTTTCCCTTATCGAATAAGATCATGCCGTTCAGAATATCTGCTCCGCTCACGGGATGAATGGTCGCGTTGACGATCACGATCGGGTGATCTTGCGTCTTGCCGGGCATTTCTGTTGAGAATGTTGTGGCAGTTCCGAGGAGAACGAGTGCGAGTGCAAAGACCAATGCCTGAGCACGGCGAGAGTAACTCACCCCCGGCAAACACATTCGAGGGTAAACTCCGAGAGGGGAGATTGAACAGTTAATCATAGTAATCAAATTAATCAAGGTTGTTTTCATATTAGCGGCCCCCTTCCTTTGAGAAATCATCGTCGCCGGATTCGGTGCGTGGTCTGCGGCCTCTGCCGCCGCCCGTGGGCGCGCCGCCGGTATCGTCCTTCTTCTCGCCAAGGGCTTTCTGGATGAGAGCGGCGCGTTCTTTCTGGATTTCGTCCTGCATCTTCAGGTCTTCATCGCGATCGAAGAACTTGCGGCCATCGACCCATGTTTGCAATGCGATTGTATAAGTGGAAAGCGGATCGCCGTTCCACAGAACGAAATCGGCGTCCTTGCCCGGTTCGAGTGAGCCGACGCGTTTATCGATGTGCAATTGAATCGCCGGGTTGATGGTGACGAACTTCAGCGCCTCCTGCGGCGATACGCCGCCGTATTTCATGGCTTTGGCGGCTTCGGTGTTCAATCGGGTTGCCTGCTCATCGCTATCGGAATTGTACGATACGACCACGCCCTGATCGTGCATGAGCGCGCCGTTGTAGGGGATCGCGTCAATGACTTCGTATTTGTACGCCCACCAATCGCTAAACGTGGATGCGCCGACGCCATGCGCAGCAAGCACATCGGCGATCTTGTATCCTTCGAGAACGTGCTGGAATGTGCCGATGCGGAATCCGAAATCATCCGAGACGTGCATGAGCATTTCAATTTCGTCCTGACGGTATGAATGCGAATGAACGAGCCGCGTGCCGTTCAAAATTTCGGCGACGGCATCGAGTTGAAGATCGCGGCGTACGGGGATCTTCCGTTTGCCATCTTTGAACTCGGTCTGCGCCTTCGTGTAATCCTGAGCAGCGTGGAACTCATCGCGGATAATTTGTTCCACTCCCTCGCGCGTTTGCGGATAGCGTGTAGTGTTCCGGTCGCCCCAATTGCTTTGCTTTGGGTTTTCGCCGAGCGCGAACTTCACCCCGGGCATTGCGTTTTCGAACTTCAATTCCTCGGGCAGCATTCCCCAGCGCCATTTCACGACCTGGTTCTGGCCCCCGATCGGATTCGCGGAGCCGTGGAGGACATTAGCAGTCGTTGTCCCGCCTGCAAGTTCGCGGTAATCGGCGATATCGTCGCCGGAAAGGTTGTCACCGATGCGGACTTCCGCAGTGATCGCGCTGCCGACTTCATTCACATCGCCGGCGGTGCCGGTGTGCGAGTGGCAATCGATAATGCCGGCGGTCAGGTTCATTCCTTTGGCGTCAACAATTACGGCATCTGAGGGCGCATCGATGTGCGATGAAACGGAAACGATCTTGCCTTTTTCCACAAGCATGTCGCCGGAATCGAGATTGCCCTGCGGACCGGAGGTCCAGATCTTTGCGCCGCGAATGAGCAGTTTCGCAGGCTGATCGGGGATGTGGCTGCGGCCGAATTCGGGCCGCGGATAAACGTCAGCGAACGACGAGGTGGTCGGTTTCTTCTGCTTCGAGGTATCGGGTTCGGCTTTGAAAGGCTCGGTGCGGGTCG
>DATGFY010000281.1:0-8667 GCA_035308785.1 Bacteroidota bacterium
CCTCAGTACAATACTTGTCGAAAAGGCGCGCGCGACAAAGCGCATCCGCGCAATCTCCAAGGGCGGAACGAACCTCACGGCAGAATTTTCTCCCGAATTGAAATGGCTTAAGACTAGCGGCATTATCTCGCCCGATAAATGGGGCAATCTTCCCGGCGGCGAAATCTTTACCTGCCCAAAACGCGTCGATGGCGTGTTCGTCGTCGATGGCGTCGTGGGAGATTACCTGTGCAAGAAATTCGGCGATCTTTCCCCCGCTCCGCTGACGATCGAAATTTCCGATAGCCGCATCCGACGCGTCGAAAGCACTAACACCCAGCTTGTCGAAGATTTTACCCGCTACGTCATGACCGATGCCAACAGCAACCGCGTCGGCGAATTCGCCATCGGCACCAATACGGCGCTCACGCGCCTCATCGGCAATATCCTGCAGGACGAAAAATTCCCCGGCCTTCACATGGCGTTCGGCCATCCCTACGCAGAGCATACCGGCGCACAGTGGGTATCGACGACGCATATCGATTGCGTCGGCAGAGATTTCGATATCTGGATGGATGACGAACAGATCATGAAGGCGGGTTCTTTCCAGATCTGACCGGTTGATCCCCGAACTCCGCAAACGTTTCAACTCCTCATTCCGGCAGTCAGCGTACGAATCGCTCCTGCGCGATCTCAACTCTGCGCAGCGCTGGCCGGCTGATTTCCGCGTCGCAGAAACGCCCGTCTTCCTCTCGCAAGAACTGACCGACGATCTCCTCCGCGCATCGAACGAGATTCTTGCAACGCTGCAAGCTCCGGGATATGCCGCCAAATTTGCGAATGCCGTTCCTCCCGAGCTTGCAGTTCCCGGCGAAACACCTCACCCCGTATTTCTCCAGCTCGATTTTGCGATCTGTAAAGATGCCGATGGCGCTTTCACTCCGCGCCTGATCGAACTGCAGGGGTTCCCTTCGCTCTATTGTTATCAGATTCTACTCGATGACACATGGAGAAAGCATTTTAGCATCCCGAAGGATTTTTCGTCCTACTTCAACGGTTTGGATCGCGATAAGTATATAGCACTGCTCAAGAAGATCATCGTCGCCGATGCAGACCCGGAGAACGTTATCCTTCTTGAACTTGAACCCGAAAAGCAAAAAACCCGGATCGATTTTGCTTGCACCGAGTCATATCTTGGCTTTCCCACGGTCGATCTTAAAGATCTCATCGAGCGAAAGAAGAAACTCTTTTACAAGAAAGACGGTAATGAGATCCCCGTCGAACGGATTTACAACCGGGTGATCTTCGATGACCTTGCGCGCCGCGAACGCTATGCGAACTTCCATTTCGGCAACGAGCACAATGTCACATGGGTCGGACACCCGAACTGGTTCTTCAAGATCAGCAAATACACGTTGCCGTTGCTTTCGAGTTCGTATTGCCCGTCGTGCTTTTTTCTTTCGTCGCTCGATTCTTACCCTCCTGATTTGGAACATTACGTGCTGAAGCCGCTCTTTTCGTTTGCCGGCGCGGGAGTGGAGATGGACGTCAACAGGCAAATGCTCGATGCCATCCGCAACCGCGATCATTATATCCTCCAGCGCAAAGTCGATTACGCCCCGTTGGTCGAAACTCCCGACGGCTTCTCGAAAGTCGAAATACGGATGATGTTCGTCTGGACGTCGAAGCCGATGCTCGTCAATAATCTCGTCCGTATGAGCAAAGGCAAGATGATGGGCGTCGATTTCAATAAAGACAAAACGTGGATCGGCTCAAGTCTTGCGTATCATCCAGAAATCCAATAGTCATTGCGAGGAGTGAAACGACGAAGCAATCTCGGTCGGCTATGCGCACTTTCCACGTACAGCGCGCCTTGCCCCTCTCTCTTGAGAGAGGGGCTGTTTCGCCAGAGGCGAAACGGGGTGAGTTAGGCAAAGAGATTGCACACGGAAATCGGGATTGCTTCGCGGAGTTTATCCTCGAATGTTTTTGTCGAGGACTCGCAATGACTATATTCTTAGAGGCTTTCTTATTATGAACACAAAAATTCTTTATCTTTCATTCGGACTTCTACTTCTTAGTTCCCTAACAATGAGCATCGCACAATCACAAAATACATCATCGTTCGATTCGCTGTATTCCGCCAAAGAACTCGGCTGTACGTTCGATAACGGAAAGACCGTCTTCCGTGTCTTCGCGCCTCGCGCCACAGCCGTGGCGTTCGTCCTCTTTAATAAGCACGATGACGCAACCGGAGCGGAATCCGCCATGGTGCGCGACTCCGACGGCGTGTGGGAGTTCACCTCATCCGATAATCTCCTCGGCAAATACTACGGCTACAAAATCGCCGGACCCGCGGGAAAAGGCGAAATGTTCAACGCCAATATTGTCGTCGGGGATCCGTACTCGAAGGCTGTCGCGACCAAGAACACCTGGCACGAGCAGGCGAAGACGCTCATCCTTGATACGAAATACGATTGGGAAGGCGATACGTGGACGATTCCCGCCGATCACACCAAGCTTGTCATTTACGAATTGCACGTCCGCGACCTCACGGCGCATGAAAGCTCCGGCGTGAAAGCTAAAGGTACGTACAAGGGCTTAACGGAAAAAAATAAGACCGGAGGATTTTCATATCTGAAGAATCTCGGCATCAACGCCATCGAGTTGCTGCCGATAGAAAAATTCGGCGTCTTCGAAATTCCGTACTTGGACAGCAGCGTCGTCAAAGAGGGATACCCCGTCAATACTTGGAACGCCTACGGACGCAACCACTGGGGCTACATGACAAGCTATTTCTTCACACCCGAATCGTACTACGCAACCGACGGCACGCTCGATCCAAACGGCTACAACGGAACCGATGGCAGGGCCGTGCGAGAAGTGAAGGATATGGTGAAGGCATTTCACAAAGAAGGCATCTCGGTTATCCTCGATATCGTCTTCAACCACGTTTCGCAGTACGATTACAACGCGTACAAGTATATCGATAAGATGTATTATTTCCGCGTCGATTCCGCCGGCAAGTTCATCGAAAACTCCGGCTGCGGAAACGATTTCGCCACCGAACGCCCCATGTCGCGCCGCATGATCGTCGATTGCATCGCCTACTGGATGCAAGAATACCACATCGATGGCTTCCGCTTCGATCTCGCCACCATGATCGATTGGGAAACGTGCCGGCAAATCTATGAAGCCGCGCACAAGATTAATCCCAACGTGATCCTCATCGCCGAGCCGTGGGGCGCCGGCAAATACGAGATCGCGCACTTCAGCGATATCGGTTGGGCGGCGTGGAACGATCAGATCCGCAACGGCGTGAAAGGACAAAACCCGGACAACGGCCTTGGCTTCATCTTCGGCAAGTTCCAGGATAAGAACACTAAGAAAACATTCATGAGTTATGTCACCGGCACCTTGCGCGAGGATGGCGGCTTGTATCTCAAGAGCGAGCACAGCATCAACTATCTTGAATCGCACGATGACAATACGGTGGGCGATTTCATCCGCCTCGGTGTACGCGACGACGCCGAAAATCACAAGGTCCCCGATCTAGAAAAGAACGCCACCCTTACTCCGCAACAAATGAAGCTCAATAAGCTTGCCGCGTTATATTTGTTCACGTCGCAGGGACCAATCATGCTGCACGAGGGGCAAGAGTTTGCCCGGAGTAAAGTCATTGCTCCCACCAGCGCACCCGATCCGAGGGTGGGAACGATCGACCACAACAGCTACGAAAAAGACAACGCAACCAACTATCTTAACTATCATTACGCCGAAATTAATAAAAGCTTGGTCGATTATTACAAAGGATTGATCGGCCTCCGCGCCAAGCATCCCATTTTCGGCGGGGCGCCCAAGAAAGCGGTTGAGTTCATCCCCACGCAAGACGATTTCTTTATCGCCTACCGCCTCAACGGCAAAACATTCGGGAATTCCTCGAAAGATTTCATCGTTCTGCTTAACGGCAACCCGAAGAACAAGCAAACCCTGATGCTGCTCCCCGGTACATGGAAGATCGTCGCTAACGGCGAATCGGTCGATCTCTCCGGCGCACTCGGCACGGCTTCCGGCTCGATCGATGTTCCCCCAACTTCGGGGATGGTGTTGATGGGGAAGTGAGAGGTCAAAAAGGACCATGAAAACATCTATTTATGTTCGTAGACGATAGAGTAACCATATTTGTATCCTGGAGAGAGATTTTCCTTGTCGGAAAACTTCACGAGATCTTCAAGCGCAATTGGCTTGGGGAGTTTCTTGCAATTGGAAATCAGGTAGTATGTCTTGGGGGCTTTCTTCCATTTGTTTTCATCTCCGGGGTAATCTCTTTCGAGCTCCAGACCTCTTTTTCTATCCTCCTTCGGAAATACCACCTCGATAAGGTTCGCCACGTACTTAATTTCCTTGCGATCACCGATAACTGCAAGATAAATCTTTCGAATTCTTCCGATCTCCTTTTGGGCAGTACGCCAAACTCGGTTTGATTGAAATCGAATCTTTCCGCGAGGAGGACGCATCGCTCTTATCAGGAGATCTTTATGAATTCTGGCAAATATGGCTAATTTCTTTCCCATCGAATCTCTCCAAGAAGTGTGTGGATTCAGATAATTGTTGATTAGATTTATGGATAATAATCATAAGTGTATCGATCTATCGTGGTGATACTTTTTTTATGAGCGCGTTCTAGGGTGCGTGTGGGTGAGAGATAGATTCCGCCTTCCCACGACATGTTTTTTTCCGTGATTTCCAGAAGCATTCCAATTGTGTCGTATTTATAGCTTTTTTCAGTCGCATAATCTATATCGCCCGGATTTGTCCAGTTCGTATCAATTTTAGAGATTACATTGCCGTAGCGGTCGTACCTGAAGGTGTCTGTATGCCAGATCCCAATTCCCTTTGGTGGGTCCGCCGTTCTAATGATTCGCCTTAAATTTCCCTCGACATCATAATCAAACGCTTCCCCACGATCTTGACCAATAGTCATCCGGTCAAGTGACCCTCGGTCACTGAACTGGAAGTAGAACTGGCTCGCTGAAAATGTGCACCCTAGATAATCCCGAAATTATAACTTTTTCGTTCAAAGATCTTCTTAGCACCATTTTTGAGATCAAAATAGTTACACTCAATCTCGTTGTCATTTGCATCATAGAAATACAGGAATTCATTTTCGAGGGTATTGAATGATGAACCCATAATTGCAACCATGTCGCTACTATATCGCCCCAATGTATCTCTAAAAATTTCTTTGATTTTTCTTCCGTGTTTGTCATAAAAGAGGGAATCAACACTTAGAAAAATGGTTCCGTCGACATCATGGTTTTGTGCGATTCGTATAAGGTGATTGTCATCCGGCTTCGATTCTCTCCACAAGGTGTCTACAATATTTCCCGAAGTATCATAACTTTCAACCAATAAGACAGCGCCAGTTTTAACTTTATTCCGGTAGATAGTATCACGCCGAATAGTCATAGACTTCAGCTTATACCTTTTTCGGCGAATGCGCTCCTGTTCAGTCTTCTCTTTCCAGTAGTCGTCATACAAGATCCATCCGTCGAGACCACCCTCCACCAGTCCGACATCCTCATCCTTGGAGGACAGTAAATCTAATTTATGGGAAACCTGTTCAAAAAACTTTAGTAGACGAGGAGAATATTTTGATGAATCCATCAATCGCTTCCCTCCTGCAGTATCCGTAGAATCACCATTTCTTGCGATTCCCTGCTTCGGCAAGATCAATAAACAGAAGATGAGAATGATTAGAAAGCTATAAGTAGATTTCATAGATTCGCCTCCTCAGCAGTTCATAATGAGTGATGAATACATTATCGCACGATACCCAATGGATTTATCTATGATGCAATTTATTGCACAAAATCTTAAGTTCCAAATACTTTTGCTTTTGAATGGCATTTTCTCTATTCTTTTATCTAACAACTTATCCGAAAATGAAACTCACCTTCCACGGCGCTGCGCATGACGTCACCGGCTCGAGGCATTTGCTGACAGTCAACGGCAAGAACATTTTGCTTGATTGCGGCCTTTACCAGGGCAAACGCGCCGATGCGATCGCGCGCAATACCAAATTCCCGTTCGACCCGAAATCGATCAACGCCATCGTGCTGTCGCATGCGCACATCGATCACAGCGGCAACCTGCCGGGCATCGTCAAGCAAGGGTACGCGGGACCGATCTATTGCACCGAGGCCACCGCCGATCTCTGCGGCATCATGCTCGCCGATAGCGGCCACATTCAGGAAAAGGACATCGAGTTTCTCAACAAGAAGAACGCCCGGAAACACCTCCCCCTCCTCGAACCGCTTTATACCGCGAAGGATGCCGAGCATGCAGTCCAGTTCATGAAGAAAATTCCGTACCACAAACCGTTCGATGTCATTCCCGGCGTTACCGTAGAATTTTTCGATGCGGGACATATCCTTGGTTCCGCGTGCATTAAACTGACGATCAAGGAAAACGGCAAAACGACTATCGTCGGCTTCACCGGCGATCTTGGCCGGCCCAACATGCCGATCCTCCGCGACCCCGAACCGATGGGCGACGTCGATATTTTATTGAGTGAAAGCACCTACGGCGGAAAGACCACTCCACCGCCCGGCGATATGGAACGCGAACTTGGCAACGATCTCGCGAAAACGATCGCGCGCGGCGGCAAAATCATCGTGCCCGCCTTCAGCGTCGGCAGAACGCAAGACCTTGTCTATGCGCTGCATAACATGCAGGATGCCGGAACGCTCCCGAAAATCCCCGTCTATGTCGATAGCCCGCTCGCCGTCAACGCAACCGATATTTATAAGCGCCACCAGGAATGCTTCGACGAAGACACATGGAAACACATCAACGCCCACCACGATCCGTTCGGCTTCAACAAGCTGACCTACGTCCGCACCGTCGAAGAATCCAAGGCAATCAACGACCTCAAGGGATCGTTGATGATTATTTCGGCGTCGGGGATGTGCGAAGGCGGACGGATTCTCCATCACCTCGCCAACAACATCGGCGATGAGCGCAACACGATTCTGATCGTCGGTTACCAGGCGGAATCAACGCTCGGTCGGCGGCTCGTCGAGGAAGCGCCCGAAGTGAAAATCTACGGCGATATCTACAAGCGCAAGGCGGAAGTCATCGTCCACAACGGCTTCAGCGCCCACGCCGATGGCAACGAACTTCGGAAGTACATCGGGCAATTCGATAAAAAGCGGTTGAAACGCATCTTCCTCGTTCACGGCGAAGTCGATCGATCGATGGCTTTGAAAGCCGATTTGACAACCGATGGCTTCAGCCAAGTGGATGCCCCTGCGCCGGGCGATAGCGTGGAGTTTTGATTCATTGCCCCCTACTCCGACGTCATTGCGAGCGGGTTTGGCGCCAGCAGGCGACACGCGAAGCAATCCCGGAGAGAGTTTGCAATACCGTGGGAGATTGCCACGTCGTTCCGCTTGCTGCGCAAGCCGGGACTCCTCGCAATGACAACGTGATCGCTGTTATAGCGAAAGAGTAACTCATCCCCCGGCCCCTTCCCTTACGAAGGGAAGGGGAGGAAGAAAAATAAATTGTTAAGGCGGCCTTTGAACTTCGAATGAACGCTCACGCAGGTGTTCATTCGAAGTTCAGAAGCCTTGTCCGCCTCGGGCGGATTTCTTGGTTCTTCTTTTGGTCAAGCAAAAGAAGAACAACAACCATTTTACTGATGCGGATTAAGTGTTACCGCAAACCTAGTCTCAAATAAGCTAACAATAGAAAAATGAACATCCTCGTCATCGGTTCCGGCATGATGGGCAGAGCGCTCGCATACGACCTCGCCCACTCGCCCAATGTAAAATCCGTCACCCTCGCAGATATCGATTTCGAACGCGCGAAATCTGCTGCCGCAATGTCGGATAAAATCCGTGCGCTGCAACTCGACTCGCGCAAATTCGACGATGTCGTTAACGCAATGAAGGGCATGAATGCCGCGGTTGGCGCAACATCCTATTCGCAAAACTTGCTCATCACGAAGGCCGCGATCAAAGCGAAAATTAATTATTGCGACCTCGGCGGCAACATGGACGTCGTCGATAGCCAGATCGCGCTGGATGCCGAAGCAAAAGCCGCGGGAGTGTCCATCCTCCCCAACTGCGGATTGGCGCCCGGCATGGCGTGCGTGATCGCCGCAGGCGGCGCGAAGAAATTCGATTCGGTCGATGAGCTTCATATCCGCGTCGGAGGTTTGCCGCAGCACCCGCAGCCGCCGCTCAATTATCAGTTGGTCTTTTCGGCAGAAGGCCTCATCAACGAGTATATCGAGCCCGCTGAAGTGATCCGCAATGGCAAGCTCGCCAAAGTCGAATCGATGACCGAAATCGAATCGCTCCGCTTTGATCCGCCCTTTTCAGACCTCGAGGCCTTTAATACCTCCGGCGGCATCTCCACGCTGACCCGCATGTACCTCGGGAAAGTAAAAACGCTCGATTACAAGACAATCCGCTACAAGGGGCATTGCGAGAAGTTCAAACTCCTGCTCGATCTCGGCTTTGCGGGCTCTGAACCGGTCACGTTGGGAAGCTCGCTCCTCACCACCCGCGAGTTCTTCGAGGAACTCCTGCGCAAAAAACTCCCCTCCAACCAGCCCGATGTAGTCCTCACGCGCGTCGAGATCTCCGGCATACTCCAAGGCAAGAAATCATCGCTTGC
>DATGFY010000282.1:0-2060 GCA_035308785.1 Bacteroidota bacterium
GGATTAAGCCGCCAAACTATTGCCGCGTTTTCGTGAACTTCATATCTGACAAGATTAATTCAACATTGCTTTCTTCCTTCCCCGAGCTGGTCTCTGGCATAAGTAGTCGGAATGGCGGCGCAAGTCCGGAGCCGTTCGGCATGAACATGAGTTATAATGTTGGAGATGATCCGAAACGAGTGGGGGAAAATCGGAATCGGTTCTTCTCCTCGCTCGGTATCGATGAAGCAGATGTCGCCTTTACGCGGCAGGTTCATGGCGATAAAATCATCTACGCCGATCGGCCGGGAAGTTTTGGAGAATGCGACGCACTTTATACGGATCGGCCCGGTGTGCACCTTGCAATCTCTATTGCAGACTGCATTCCGATTTTGCTCTTTGCCCCCCGGCAGAGATTTGTTGCCGCAGTTCATTCCGGATGGCGAGGTAGCGAATTGCGAATTCTATCTAAAACGATTGAGATGGCGACAAATCGTTTCGGATCTTCCCCCCAAGAGATTGTGGCCTACATTGGTCCCGCTGCTGGGGGATGCTGCTATGAGGTTGGGGAAGAGGTGGCAAAACGGTTTCCTTCGTCATGCGTACTGCGTAATAATTACGCAAAACCTCATCTCGATTTGAAGGAGTTTAACCGCCAACTCTTATTAGAAGCAGGCATTCAAGAAAAAAATATCGATGTTGCGGCAGAATGTACGATCTGCAGCCCGCAAATGCTCCATTCCTATAGGAGGGATAACGATCGTTCGGGCAGAATGCTCGCAATCATTGGGATGGCACCGGAGAAGCCTTAGGAACTCTGCTCAATTCGCAATCGTTGTAATTAGAAAGAAATTGTGGTAGATTTGGGTCGATTCAAGATCGCGCCACAAGGTCATTTCAACTCACTTTTCTTCGAGCATTCACGAAAGTTTATAATCTATGTGCGGCATTGTTGGGTATATCGGGACTAAGAATTCGCTGCCGATCCTTCTCGAGGGAATGCAGCGGCTTGAATATCGCGGGTATGATTCCGCGGGGGTAGCATTACTTCCTTCAAGTCAACCTCTTTCAATTTATAAGAAAGCCGGCAAGGTCTCTGAATTGGTCAATCTTGTCAGCAATAAAGGCATTACCTCGCCTCTCGGGATCGGGCACACCCGCTGGGCGACCCACGGAGAACCGAATGACCTGAACGCTCATCCGCACTGGGATTGTAAAAAGGAAATTGCGATCATCCACAACGGCATCATTGAAAACTATGCCTCGATAAAGATACAGCTCGAGCGCGCGGGACACGTTATCCGCACGGTGACCGATACTGAAATACTGGTCCATCTCATCGAGGAAATGCACAAACGGACGAACGACCTGTTCAGTGCCGTTCGCCTCGCATTGCTTGAAGTTCAAGGTGCGTATGGCATTTTGGTGATTTCCTCGAAAGAACCCGATCGGATCATCGCCGCACGAAAAGGCAGTCCGTTAGTAATCGGCGTGGGCGAAGGGGAAAATCTCATTGCATCCGATGCCGCTGCGCTGATCGACTATACCCGGCAAGTGATTTATCTGGAAGACAACGAGATCGCTACCATCACGAAAGATTCCTACGAAACGAAAACGATTTATGACGTAGCGATTACCAAGGAGATCGAGGAGATCACGTTCGACCTGGAAGAAATCGAAAAAGGCGGGTACGATCATTTCATGCTCAAAGAGATCCACGAGCAACCCGAATCTCTTCGCAACACGATGCGTGGACGTTTACTGATTGAACAGGGAGACGCCAAGCTCGGCGGACTTCAGGCGTCGATCGATACCATAATGAATGCAAAACGCATTTTGATTACCGCATGCGGAACGTCGTGGCACGCTGCGTTGGTCGGCAAGTATATGTTTGAACAGCTCGTCCGCATACCCGTCGAAGTTGACTATGCCTCTGAGTTTCGGTACCGGAATCCGATCATTGAATCGGGCGACGTTATGTTTGTGATTAGCCAAAGCGGAGAAACCGCCGATTCGCTTGCCGCAATGCGTGAAGCGAAGGCCAAAGGAGCGGGGGTGTTCGGAATCGTCAATGTCGTCGG
>DATGFY010000283.1:0-1914 GCA_035308785.1 Bacteroidota bacterium
AGGTCCCGGGGATCAAATCGGAAAACACATAGTCTCCGGCCCCGTTCGATTGCATCTCATTTGTGACGTTGGTGGCTTCGTTGCGCACCGTGACGGTCGCTCCGGGCACAACCGCCCCAGAGTTGTCCGACACCCTACCCAAAATATCACCATAACCAGCTTGACCAAAGAGTGAGAGCGGGGCGAAAACGGATATCAGAAGCACCACCCCCATTAAATTCCCTATCAAATCTTTGCGGAATCCAAATAAACCGTTCTTCATACTCCCTCCTCAAGAATCTGCAAACCCCTTCGTAACCCAATCGACTCACGAAACATAATGTTCTAAGGTTAACATCATATTATGCTATCTTAGCATGTCAAGTAAAATTTTATAGAAATCCAGAAATGATGTTACGATATACACCCGGCGGTCAAAGAGCACAAGCAATGCCATTATCGAGGCGATGAAAACCTCTAAGAATTAATTGCAATACTATGTTTTAAAAAGGCTTAATGAATATATATCGAGGATGGAGCGGCATCAATCTTCAGTTTTTTCGCACTGTGTGTTTTGACTCTGGGGATTTGGAAACGGTAACTAGACTAGTTACGTTTGTGGCTTACTGCACTACCTTCGTCTTTCCGAATTGACCAATACCGTATACCGGTCACCGCGGAGATACGAGATGCTGTATTCCACCGCCCGCTGTTCAGTATCGAATGTCGTTTCCTTGATGTGAAGAACCGGGTCTCCGGCGACGGTCTGCAGCAACTGCGCCTCCTCACGTCTCGCCGTGGTGGCCCCGATAACTTCCTCGGCTCTCCACAGGCTAATCCGGTAGGTTTGCTCGATAATCTGGTACAAGGACTCACGCGCAAGGTCCTGCCTTTCCAAATCGGGGAAGAGCTGAACAGGGAGGTAGCTGGTGACGATGGCGACGGGTTCGTTATTCGCGAGACGCAGACGCTTCATGAAGTAGACTTGCTCATCCGGGCCAAGTCGAAGGGCAGCGAGGACTTCAGGATCGGGGTTTTGACGCCGCAGATCGAGCAATTGACCGGATGGAACCAGGCCGCGGGAACGCATCTCCTCACTGAAGCCGTGCAATTCCCGGAAATTCCAGGAGACCGGACCGGCGCCGATAATCGGATTTTTACCGCGCCTTATGACCAGCAAGCCTTCAGAGCGCAGCCTCTGGAAGGCCTGGCGGACGGGCATCTTGCTGATGCCGAGTGTCTTAGCCAATTGGCCTTCAGAGTAGAAGGTGTCGCCGGAGCGCAGTTTCTTGTCGTTGATCAGCGATCGCACGTACTGCACAATTTGCTCGTAAAACGGAACAAATCCTGCGCTATCGAGCGCCAAAGGGGGCACACTAAAGCGGGTTTCGCTAACTTCACTGGTTTCCGAACTGGTTTCCGGCGTGTCCTTCATGACAAGATTTTCCCCCCACAATTAAACATATATGGTCAACATGAGAAGTATACTTCATAAATGAGGAAATGATCGAGATTTTGCATAACACCCGGTGTGCAGCGATCAGAGGTTAGGCAAGTCGCTGCATATGTTGAGGTTGTAAGATCCACGAAAATAATCTTGACATGGTATTATGTTATCATGCTATGTATATACCATGGGTTGCGCTTCCAACTCATCTGTAAATTTATTCGCGCAACTGCAGCTCGATAGGGGGGGAAAGAGTGTTGATCGGAGCAGTCGACATTGGGGGGACAAAGATCGCCGTCGGCGCGGTGGACGAAAACGGCCGAATCCTGGCGAAGCTACAGTCGCCTACGAATGCGGCATCCGGCTTTGTCCAAGCCGTGCAACGAATTGAAGCGATGCTGCGGAATGCTTCAGAAACGGCAGGCGCGGAGTTGGCCGGCGTCGGAATTGGCTGCACGGGGCCGGTCGATCCCCTAGAAGGAACCATT
>DATGFY010000284.1:0-7318 GCA_035308785.1 Bacteroidota bacterium
ATCTCAACCGCGATTGGGCGTGGCTGACGCAGGCCGAAAGCAAGGCGCGCGTGCGCGCATATCTGGAATGGAAGCCGCAGGTTCACTGCGATTACCACGAGATGGGATTTAACAGTTCCTATTTCTTCTTTCCCGCATTCAAACCGATCAACAAGAATTTCCCCAAGAGCACGATGGAATGGGGAGAGATCTATGGCAAAGCGAACGCGGCCTCGTTCGATGCCAAAGGATTGCGATACTGGAGCGGCGAATCGTTCGATCTCTTTTATCCCGGCTACGGTGATTCGTGGCCATCGCTCAACGGCGCAATCGGGATGACGTACGAGCAAGCAGGCCAAACCGGCGTCCGCGTGCGCCGCGCCGACGACCAGATTTTGACACTCGAAGACCGCATGGAACACCACATGCTGAGCTCGTGGACAACGATCCGCACGACATACGAGCACCGCGCCGACCGCCTGCGCGACTTCTATAAGTTCTTCAAAGACGGAATTGCCGAAGGCACCAACGGCGCAGTCAAGACATATATCCTCGATCCGACGAAAGACGCGGGCCGCGCGGCAAAGCTTGCCTCGCTGCTCACGATGGAGGGAGTGGAGGTTCAAAAATCTTCGGGCGCCTTCTCCGTTACGGGCGCATCGACATATTTTACGCCGGCGAAGACCAACAAGCAATTTCCCGCAGGAACATATTTCGTTCCGTTGGCGCAACCCTCGAAACGGCTCATTGCGGCGTTGATGGAGCAAGAACCCGCGCTGAGCGATACGTTTTTCTACGATATTTCCACCTGGTCGTTGCCGATTGCGTACGGCGTGAACACCTATTGGACGGGCGATAAGATCGCCGTTCAATCGACCACCGTTACCGATAGCGAGCACGTGGAAGGGACAGTCGTGGGGGATAAGTCCACCGTCGCGTACCTATTCAAGTGGGATTCCAATAATGCGATCAAGGCGCTGGTGTGGCTGCTGCAGCACAATTATAGAGCGGGCACGGCGATGAAAGAGTTCACGCTTGGAGCAGAAATGTTCCCGCGCGGAACGATCATCGTGCCGGTGGCGGGCAACCCGCCGGACATCTATGAGAAGATGAAATATCTTGCCAAGGAAGACGGCGTTTCGATTTACCCCTCGAACAGCGGGTATACACAAAGCGGAATCAACTTGGGCTCCGACCGCGTCGTCAGTTTGAAGAAACCGAAAATTATTGTGATTACTGATTCGCCGGTGAACGCGGAATCGTTTGGCGCGATCTGGGCGATGTTCGACATACAGTACGGCATCGATTTCATCCCGATGAAGCTTGCCGAACTGCGCCGCGCGGATTTGCACGATTACACTGCGATGATCTTTCCCGATGACGGCAGTAATGGCAGCGGCTACCGTTCGCAGTTAGATTCGAACGCTGTCGATAAAATCAAGACGTGGATTTCCGCGGGCGGGACGTACGTTGGCATCGAAGGCGGCGCATCGTTTGCCTCGGCTTCGGTCGGAAAAATCGCGAGCGTGAAGTTCAAGAAAAAAGAGAAGCCGGAGAAGAAAGACAAGAAAGACGACGATTCCGACAAGAAGGACGTGAAACTTTCCGACGCAGAGCTTGAGAAACGGATGACCGTAGAAGAAAAAGAGCGCAAAGACCGGCTCGCAACAATCCCCGGAACGATTGTCCGCGTGAAACTCGATAACTCGCATCCCCTCGGCTTCGGCTACGATACCTCGATCGCGGTGCTCAAAACAAACGAGACGATGTTCGAACTGAGTGATAAAGGGTATAACGTCGGCATCTACGCAAAACAGCCGCGGTTAAGCGGGTACATGTCCGCCGAAAACGAAAAACTGCTTGGCGAAACGCCGTTCCTCATCCAGGAAAAACGCGGCGCCGGAAATATCGTGCTCTTCACCGACGATCCCAACTTCCGCCGGTACTGGGACGGGCTGAACAAGCTCTTCCTGAACAGCGTCCTCCTCATGCCCAGCATCCGCGATGTGCAGTTGAGTGCAGGTGGAGAGTAACCGCGTGAATAACCAATGACCAAGCACCAATAACCAAACATTTTTTAAGAAAGTAGTTGTCATTGCGAGGCGGCTCTTCGACGGAGTCGAAGAGCATTTAATAGTGTTATTCCCGCGTGCTTCTGGCGGGAATCCAGCGTCGTTTCTTTTTTGGTAGAGTGTGCGTAACGAACGTAACTCACCCCGTTTCGCCTGCGGCGAAACCGCCCCTCTCTTACGAAGAGAGGGGCTTGCCGGTTATCTTCTTCCCCTCTCTTCGTAAGAGAGGGGAAAGTCCGCCGAAGGCGGACAGGGGTGAGTTACTCGCCCAATCACCAAGTTTAATAAGCAGTAAAATTGTTTACATTTGAATCATCTTCGTCATTACGTTGAATAATCCCGTGACCCGCACACCCATCCACGCCCCGCGCGGCAATACATTAACCTGTAAAGGCTGGCTGCAAGAAGCCGCAATGCGGATGCTGATGAATAATCTCGATCCCGACGTTGCCGAGAAGCCCGATGAACTAATCGTCTATGGCGGCACCGGCAAAGCAGCGCGAAATTGGGAATGTTACGAAGCAATCGTGCGCAGCTTGCGTGCGCTCGAAAATGATGAAACGCTCCTGGTCCAATCGGGGAAGCCGGTGGGAGTGTTCAAGACCTACGCCGATGCGCCGCGCGTGCTGATTTCGAATGCGATGATCGTACCCCATTGGGCGAACTGGGACGAGTTCCGCCGTCTCGAAGGCCTCGGCCTCACCATGTACGGCCAGATGACCGCGGGAAGCTGGATATACATCGGTTCGCAGGGAATTTTGCAGGGAACCTACGAAACATTCTCTGCGTGCGCGGAAAAATATTTCGGCGGAACGCTTGCGGGTCGGTTGTTGGTAACATCCGGCCTCGGCGGAATGGGCGGCGCCCAGCCGCTTGCCGCCACGATGAACGGTGCCGCGTGTTTGGCGATTGAAGTTGACCGCTCGCGCATCGAGAAGCGCCTTGCGACAGGATATGTCGATGAGATGGCGGAGACTCTCGATGCAGCGTTGCTTTCTCTCATGACCGCGAAAGAATTAAAGGAACCGAAATCGGTTGCGCTGCTCGGCAATGCGGCAGAAATTCTGCCGGAACTCCTCGCGCGGAATATCAAGATCGATATCCTCACCGATCAAACCTCAGCGCACGATACGCTGAACGGCTATGTGCCTGCTGGCATTCCATACGCAGAGGCGCTTGATCTGCGGAAGCGCGATCCGAAAAAGTATATCGCGCTGGCGAAAGAATCGATCGCCGAACACGTGCGCGCAATGATCGGCCTCAAGAAAAAAGGCGCGGTAACGTTCGATTACGGCAATAATATCCGCGGTGAAGCGCTTGAGGCAGGCGTCAAGGATGCGTTCGAGATTCCCGGTTTCGTGCCCGAATATATCCGTCCGCTGTTTTGCGACGGCAAGGGACCGTTCCGGTGGGCGGCGCTATCAGGCGACCCCGAAGACATCTACCGCACCGACCGCGCGGTGATGGAAGTTTTCCCGGAGAACAAACAATTATGCCGCTGGATCGAGAAAGCGCAGAAGCAGGTGCAGTTTCAGGGACTCCCCGCACGCATTTGCTGGCTCGGCTACGGTGAGCGCGCCAAGATGGGATTGATCTTTAACGAGCTCGTCCGCAAAGGCGAAATCTCCGCGCCGATTGTCATCGGCCGCGACCATTTGGATTGCGGATCGGTTGCCTCGCCGAACCGGGAGACGGAAAAAATGAAAGATGGCAGCGACGCAATCGCCGATTGGCCGATTCTCAATGCGATGCTGAATGCTGTCGGCGGCGCAAGCTGGGTGAGTGTGCATCACGGCGGCGGCGTGGGCATAGGCATGTCGATTCACGCAGGCATGGTCATCGTCGCCGATGGAACTGTGGATGCAGACCGTCGCCTTGAGCGCGTACTGACGTACGATCCCGGTATGGGCATCATCCGCCACGCCGACGCGGGCTACGAACGCGCGATTGACAATGCAAAGTCAATGGGCGTGCGTGTACCGATGGGGAAGTAGTCCCTACAATGTGTCATTCCCGCGTGTTTCTGGCGGGAATCCAGTGCCTTTCTCCCGCCCCGGGCATTCACACTTGAGTGCGAGGCGGTTTGGGAATCCCCTCCTAATTTGATATATTTTACGTTAATAGTAGCTTGGCCTCATCGTCTAACGGTTTAGGACGTAGCCCTCTCAAGGCTGAAATACGGGTTCGATTCCCGTTGGGGCTACTTTTGGTATGATTGATTGCAATAGAAGATCGGTTCGTACCGACCTAACCTTATGAGACAAAAAAGGGGCGCACACTATGCGCCCCTTTTGATTTATATCCTGCCTCTAGACCACCCCCGCTCGCTCTCTCCGAGAGCGGCGACCCCTCCTCCGAGAGGAGGGGCAAGAACAGTATCATGTGTTTGGTTGCCCCTCCTTGTGGAGGAGGGGCGGTCCCGTCTCACGAGACGGGACGGGGTGGTGCAGTCCTCAACGCGGAAGGCATTCTCTTAGAATCATAAAACAAAAAAGGGTCGCCGTCTGGCGACCCTTTCAAACGCGACCTAAAGGTCGCGACTACCCTACTATTTACATTCCGTCCGCCACGGGCGGATTGTTTCGGAATCTAATCAGTTGTTATTATTATCCTGGTTGTCGTTGTTTCCGCCGTTATCGTCTTCGCTGTTGCGTCGGCGACGCTGACGGTTGCCGTTCCCCATCTGCGGCTGGACTTTCTTGAAGCCGTCGGGAGCTTGGAATGCGCTCTCCGGCGTGTTCCGTTGTTCGACTTTCGTAACGACGTTCTTGTAATCGCCGTGCTCGGATTGAATCGGGAAGCCGTCGATCTCGCTCATGCCGTAGAACGCTGAACGCCCGCCCATGGGGTTGAGCTTCATCATGCGGTCGCGGAAATCGGCAAAATCCTTCTTCATTTCTGCCGACCCTTTGACATCCGATGTTGCCCACACCGTCATGAAGGAAGCCGTGTCGCGTTTGACTTCATAGCGTGTGCAGTTAAATCCGCTGATCGTTTTCGTGTCGGATTCCTTTTCGACGGCAAGCTTTGAACTATCGGCGCCGCCCATCCCGCCCATGCTCTTCATGCGTTCTTCCACCGCCGCGCGCTGATCGGGCGGCATATCGGCCATACGGTCTTTCATGCGCGCCATCATCTCTTGCATGCGCGAACCCGCACCAGCTGCCTGTTTCTCGAGATCATCGAACGACATTTCCCAGTAGGTCGAATCTTTCGCATTAACACTGGTAATCGTTTGTTTATCCATGCGGATAATGAATGTTCTTCCGCCGTCTTGAACTGCTTTAAACATTTTCGGCATCGCATAGAATGTAGAATTCTGTGTGCCGGTGTTGTTCCCGCCGCCGCCGTTTCCTCCGGGGCCGCCCCGCATCGGCATGCCGGTCGTGGTCGATTCCCAATAGAGTCCCTGGGAAAGCGCCGGGAGAACAAGGCAGACGAGCAACGCGCCGACGAGCGCAACGTGCATTTGTACGCGTTTCATAGATAATCCTTTCGTTGGTAAGTTGTTATTATTAGAGTACAAAAACGCCGTTTGGTTTAATCGTTCACGAGCGCTTCTTGCGCCGATAAGGCCTCCTCAAGACGTTCCACGACCGAATCGAACACGCCAAGCGCCTCGATAATTGGGGCAGGAGTTCGCATATCGAGCCCAGCTGCGTTGAGCAGATTGAGCGGGTAATCCATTCCGCCGCTTTCAAGGAGGCGAAGGTAGCGCTGCGCCGCGGATGGACCCTCGCGTAATATCCTGCTGCCGAAACTATTCGCCGCAGAAAAACCGGTCGCATATTTATAGACATAGAAGCTTGTATAGAAATGCGGGATGCGCATCCAACCGATCTCGACGTCTTTGTCGAGTGTGACCGCGTCGCCGTAATATTTTTGGTGGAGCGAGTAGAAAATCTCATTGTATTTCTCGAGCGTGAGCGGCTCGGATCGTTCGGCGCAATCGTGGACGAGTTTTTCGAACTCTGCAAAGAGCGTTTGTACATACAGCGTGCCGCGGAAATTATCCGCATAGTGCGTGAGGAGGTAGGCTTGCTGTTTGGGATCGGTGCAGGTCTTCAGCAAATAATTCATCAACAGCATTTCGTTCAACGTCGAGGCGATCTCGGCTACGAAAATAGTGTAATGCGCGTAGCGATATTTCTGGGAGGAATGCGATAGCCACGTATGGACCGCGTGCCCCATTTCGTGCGCGACGGTGAAGAGATCGTTGACCGTGTCTTCGTGATTCAGCAGGATATACGGATGCGTTCCGTACGCGCTCCAACTGTAGGCGCCGCTGTGCTTGCCTTCGTTTTCGTAGATATCGATCCACCGGCTGTTCCACGCCTTGCGGACAATGTCGCCATAGGCATCGCCAAGAGGACGTATCGCTTCAGAGACGATCTCGGTGGCTTCTTTATACGTGACTTTCCATTCGAAATCGGGAACGAGCGGAACGCTGAGATCGTAGAGGTGAAGCTTGTCAAGCCCGAGCATTTTCTTTCGGAGCGCAAGGTAGCGGCGGAATGGGCCGACGTGCGAGTGAACCGTATCGATCAGATTAGTATAGACATCGCTCGGGATGTTGTCATCGTACAAGGCCATTTCGAGCGACGAATTATACTTGAGCGCACGCGAGTAAAATAAGTTCTTCCGTACCTGCGCCGTGTAGATGCTCGCAATCGTATTTTGCTGTTTGCGGTAGGCGGCAAACATTGCCTCGAATGCATCTTTGCGGACGCGGCGGTCTCGGCTCTCGAGAAACTGATGGTAGCGGCCGTGGGTGAGTTCGACTTCGCGGTTCTTCTCATCGCGGATATTGCCGAATTTCAGATCGGCGTCGTTGAGCATGTCGAAAATTGTTTGCGGAGCTTCCGCGAGAATGCCTGCTTTGGCGAGCAGCGCCTGCTGTTCCTTCGGGAGCGTATGCGGCTTTTGCCGGAGAATGTTTTCAAGAGTGAATTTGTAGAACGCCAGCGAGGGATCGGAAACGAATGCAAGCAGCTTTTGTTCGGGCAACGCAAGGAGTTCGGGTTCGATGAACGACATTGCCTCGCTCACTTCGACCGAGACGGGCGTGATGCCATTCACGAGTGCTTGATGCGCCGCGACGGTGGTATCTTCGTGGTGTTTGAGATAGGCGAACACGTAAAGGCGCTCGACCAGTTGCGAGATCACATCGGTAAGGACGAAGCAGTTCTTTACCTGTTCGGCGGACTCGAGTTTTCCATCGAACGATTTGATTTGAGGGATGAGCGACCGGACTTTTTCGAGGTCGG
>DATGFY010000285.1:0-5386 GCA_035308785.1 Bacteroidota bacterium
ATTTATTTAATCACTGAGTTTTGATAAAGACGATACGTTATAGAATTCTCCTGCTGGTGATCTGGACCCCCTTCGTGAGTTATGCGCAAATCGACTCATCCTCGATGACAAATAATTCTTCGGATACTATTAACGCCCAAGGTGCAGCATTCCTGAAATCGTACAACCGCGTTCAGCTTGACTTGACGGCAGATTCGCAAGAGTATCTGGAACAGGAACGGAGTCTCTCTATGCGTATTGTTCCGGATCCATCTGATTCGATGCAGATTGTCATCAACATCGCCATCATCAATAAATGCCAGGAACTGGAGAACAAGAAAGATTCATCGATTTACGATACGTTCACGGAATTGAAGAAAGAGTTAACGGCGGCGTATGCCAGTTCCAAACTGTTCCGCGAGCATTTTCCTCTTGCTCCGAGTCATTTCCAGATCATGCTCGATTCAGCCCATTCGCTGGCACGACTGCATAAACAGGTCATTGACGCCCTTCGCGATTACCAATTGGCTTTAATGCGCCACGACGGCAACCAGGAGAAATATCGCGAAGCGACCCGACGTTACAATCGCGCCCTCAATCTGCGCACGGATTCATACCAGAAGACGTATGAAACGTATTTGGGCGAGGGGATGGATGAACTCGTCGAAAAATTCAAAGATAAGTACCGCTAGGAAAATGGACAACGAAACGCCGCAACCGGAGAGAAATAAACCGCACCTCCCCTGGATCGCGATGGGGGTGGGAGCGGGAACGGCGATTGGCGTTGCGTTAAAGAATATTAGCATCGGCGTTGCAATAGGGGCGGCTCTCGGTCTTGCACTGAATACCGCAATGCGCCGAAAGAGGAGGTCAGAGGAGAAACCATAAGGAGGTCAGTTTATGAGTTGGTTAGTTGCAAGGAGCACTACGACTCAAGAGGCAAATTCGGGGGGCAAGAAATTCAGATTCGAAGAACCACTTACCGTTGTAGAACTTCCCGGACTTTCTCTTGCGCTCGGCGGTTTGCCCGATACATGCCTTTGGAGGGTGAACCAGTATAACTTATCCGGTTGGGCCGTCATCGGCACCGGTATTAAGACTAGCGGCGATTGCTCTTCGATCATGGATCCCGATGATTGGGAGATTGCACTTGGCCAATCCTCGTTTGATTGTACGGCGCTCGACGGCCACTTTATCGCTATGCGATGGAAGGAGGGGACCATCGAATTTTTTTCTGACCAGCTCGGACTTCGGACGCTCTTTTACTCGTCATCCAACCATGATCTCTGCCTGTGTTCGAGACTCGATTGGACCTGTAAACTCAGCGGCAAGCACGCGTTGGACCTACGAGCTTTATCCACACGTTGGCTCCTGTTTAACCAGCTGGACTACGGTTCGGGCATTGAATGCATCAGTCGCATGGGTCCGGGCGGCAAGATAATCGTCCGAGACGGAAAACTGGTGTCCAAGGAAGACTCCCCATGGTGTATAACGTCATCGGAGAGTTCGGAAACTCCAATGAATGCCCTCCAGCGGCTCATGCAAGCCGCAATGCAAAATCAATCCGGGGCTACCCTGGGTCTCTCGGGTGGACTTGATTCCCGAGTTTTGCTGGCTCTCCGTATGGCAAACGGTCCACATCCGATAGATGTCCACACGTTTGGAGAAGAATGCGACCCCGACTTTGAAGTGGCCGGAAATATCTCCCGTGAATTGGGACTTCGACAGCTTCTTCTGCCGGACGAAGAATTCCCTGTGTCAGATGTTCTTCTCCGCAACCTTCGATCATTCGCGGCACAAATGTGCCTGACGGAACCAATCTCATCGTTCGGAAAATTGCGCCATTATGCTCAGATCCGTTCCAGTGCAGGTCTATTGATCGACGGGGGTTTTGGCGAATTGGCGCGACGGCAGTATCTCAATCGATTTGTCCGCTTCGGTTCAGATGCGCTTAAGAATAATTGTTATAAGGAACTTATCCAATATTTCCGGGTTGACCGCGGACGGATATTCTCGGAAGAGATTATGCAGACTTTGGAGCAGCATGCTGTAAATGCTCTCCAAAACACAATCCAATCAATGCCTCCGGCGGGCGAAATCGGTATGGGAACTTTTGCAGATCTCCTAACCATTCGAACGCGCGTCCCTAACTATGGATCGCCCGGACAAACGCGCCTTGATGCTGCCATTCAAAACTTCATGCCGTTTGTGCAGCCCTCATTCCTCCGAGCTGTTTTCTCAATGAATTCGAAGTATCGCTCACGTTCACGAGTGCATTACGATACGATTGATCGATTCAACCCATCCTTAGCTCGCTATCCGCTCATTCGGGCAGGAGTATATTATCCTTATGGCCTTAGCACATTAAGCGCATCGCTGATTACACGAATAAAGACGCGGCTCGGCTTGAAGTTTCTGGACCGGAAACGAGAAGGAGTATTCAAATCTCTTCGAGAATATATTCTTGACCGTTCTAATTCCGTTGACAGTTCCGGAATGCTCGACCAACGGGCTATTAGTACAGAAGTCGAAGGGTATTATGCCGGAAAGCCAGGTCTGCACGGAAATTTGCTTGATTGGTGGCTCACATTCACTTTTTGGCGGGATTCGTTGTCTGAGTAATAGGGATAGATCAGGGATTGCGCGGAGCTCACACATGATTTTGTGAACATCTGACTGATTTCCTATATTACCAATATCCTATGCAGATGAATATTCCTGCCGTTTGAACGTGGCGACCTTTTTCAAAACCCCATGGGTGATAAACACCCTCGTCATCTTCGTTGTCCTGACGGTATTCTTCGTTGTGTTTAACTACGCTTTTATGCCGTGGTATGTACGCGGCGCGGGTCAGGTAAAAGTGGTTTCTGTCGTCGGAATGCGTTTTGAGGACGCACGAAAGATTCTCGATTCGCTCGGCCTGGATGTTCGGCAGGGCGATGTTCGATCCGATACCAAATATTCTATCGGAAGTGTTATAAATCAGAATCCGATCGCGGGAAGAGTCGTCAACAAGGGGAGAAGGATCTATCTCACGATTAGCGGCGGAGAGCGCCTCGTTGGCGTGCCGATGCTTGCCGGGCGAACGCTTCGGGATGCGCGCTTCCAGCTCGATCGTGTTGGCATTCGTCTCGGCGCAGTTGAATACGCCGTCTCCGATACGTTCCCGGAAAATACTGTTATCTCGCAATCGGTGATGCCTGATAATCAAGTGAAGCACGATACATATATCTCGGTGGTTGTGAGTATGGGAAAAACTTCGGAGCGGGTCCCCGTTCCCGAACTCAGCGGCAAAACACTCGCGCAGGCTACGCAGATCCTTGCAACGATCGGTCTGAAGATCGGAAACATCAGTTACCAACCGCTGGCAAATTTTTTGGCGAATACAATAATCGATCAATTCCCGCATGTCGGTGAACAGGTTGCGCGCGGACAGGCCGTCGATATCGTCGTTGTGCGTGCGGGCGCAAAAGCCGAAGGAGAATTTGAAAACTAAATGAGAACCCACATCAGAGATACCATACTCAAGATCGCTCCCTCGATCCTCTCTGCAGATTTCACCAAACTAGGGGAACAGATCTCGCTTGCAGAAAAAGGCGGGGCGGATTGGATCCATATCGATGTCATGGACGGGAAATTTGTTCCGAATATATCCATGGGACAACCGATTGTCAAATCTGTCCGCAAAGCCACGAAGCTTCCGCTTGATACCCATTTGATGATCGTCGAGCCCGACAGGTACTTGGAATCATTCAAGGATGCCGGAACGGACCGGTTGACAGTGCACGTTGAGGCGTGTGTTCATCTTCACCGGACAGTTGAGCAGATCAAAAAGCTTGGCATGAAAGCCGGAGTAGCGCTTAATCCCGCGACCCCCGCTGAGGCGTTGGAAGAAATTCTTGAATATGCCGACCTGATTTTGGTGATGACAGTGAACCCGGGATTCGGCGGGCAAAAGTTCATCAAATCGATGCTCCCCAAAATCACGGAAATTTCGGAGATGATTGAAGAGGCCGGCTCCGAGGCTCTCATCGAGGTGGATGGGGGAGTGGATGAAACAAACGCCCAAGCACTTGCTGCGGCCGGCGCAAATGTGTTTGTTGCAGGGAATTCGATTTTTTCAAAGAAGAATATACCTTCCGCTGTCCGCGAGTTGAGAAAAGCCGTGCTGTAATTGAAAAAGTAAAACAGATGCCGAAACGAGTTCGGCATGACGGATACGTGGAATATACCATCCGCAATCCCTGAGCTGAGAAAAGCGGCGCATTAATTCTCACATAACCCTCCCCATAGTCTCTAAACATTTAGCGTTTTAGCCGCTGCGCGCGATACCGGGATTGCTTCGCTGTCGCTCGCAATGACTATTTCAGAAATATTTCCTTCCTTTATTTGACTTTTCCGATTTCATACCTTATATTATTAGGTAGTTGATATATAATTCCTCTCTTATTTAGGTATATCAGTAAATAACCTCAATTTCAATAGAATTCCGCCAAAAGTGACACTCGACGCCATCGATATCAAGATCTTGGAAACATTGCAATCAAACGGCCGCACACGAAGGAACGACCTTGCAGGGATAGTCGATCTTTCCATTCCGTCGGTGAGCGAACGATTGCGAAAGCTGGAAGAGGCCGGAATTATCACGGGGTATTTTGCGCGAGTCGATCCCAGAAAAGTCGGCAGAGATATCACCGCATATATCTTCGTCAAGGTCGATTCCTCAAAGCATTATGGAGCATTTGTTGAGCACGCCGGATCCATGGATGAAATTATTGAATGCCATGCTATCACCGGGGATGGTTCACACTTGCTCAAGATTCGCACCGTCGATACGGCATCGCTTGAAAAGCTTCTCGCCAAGATCCAATCGTGGAACGGCGTTACGGGAACGCAAACGAATTTAGTATTATCGACAACAAAGGAAACCGCTTTTCTCAAACTTACATCCAACCACAAATAGATTTCACAGGAGACCCTATGGCTAAGAAGAATGCGGCGGCCGCTTCGCCGAGCAGTGTGGACAAAGTTTTTAAGTTTATTAAAGACAACGATGTGCAAATCATCGATATGCGTTTTTGCGATATGCTGGGGCAGTGGCAGCATTTTTCGCTCACCAAAACGGAATTTGATGCCGATGCGTTTGTTGACGGCCTCGGTTTCGATGGCTCGAGCATCCGCGGCTTTCAGCGCATCCACGAGAGCGACATGCTCTTGTTTCCCGATCCCGGAACGATGTTCCTCGATCCGTTTTGCGCCATCCCAACATTGGCGATGATCTGCGACGTCAAAGACCCGATGACGCATAAATCGTACTCGCGCGACCCGAGGTATATTGCGACGAAGGCGGAAGAGTATCTGAAGAAGACCGGACTCGGCGATGAATGCTACGTTGGTCCCGAAGCCG
>DATGFY010000286.1:0-3041 GCA_035308785.1 Bacteroidota bacterium
TTGCTTCGCTCTGCGAAGAAGACCTCTTCGTTCTGGCGGATCTCAGCCATCTGAAGATGATCTACAAAGGCCGGGTGTTCGTCGATTACGTGCTGGCACTGCAGGCGATGACTGATACGCTGCCCATGCTGCCGGCCGCGGTAAAGAAATTCGGCGAGTTGGAGTGGGATGCGCTGAAACAACTCAACGATGTGTCCATTCGGTCCGGTTTGAATCTTAGCGGCCGCGCATCCACGGTGAAAAAGGAACCCGAGAAGATCGATCACGAGCTCCAGATGCACATGAAGATGATGGCGAAACAGGAGACGCCGAAACCGGGAACATCGATACGCAATTACGACCACGAGATTTTGCTCGCTGCGCTCCGTGTGCTCGGCATGCAGCAAGATGTCAACATGCTTTCGCTGTACATCGGCGGAAACTTGCTCTTTCGGAAATCGCCCGGAACGGAAACGGCGGCGACCAAACTGCCCGGCCTCATCTGCAAATCGGAAAAGGATTTCAGCGAAGTCATGGAGCAATGGAACTTGTTGATCTACGATATGTCGGGCGGCAACAAGACCGATCTTTCGTTCTTCGCGCGCCATGCGCCGGAGACGCGCATCCGCTGGGACATCAATAACCTCAAGATTTTCTACTCTTCGGCCATGGAGGCGGTGATCGAAGAAGGCAAACACCAGATCGCCGTCGCGGTTGCGAAAGTGTTCCAGGAATGCGTCGGCAAGCCCGCGCCCGTGAGCGCCAACGAATGGTCGATTGCTTACCTCAATTTCCTTTCGAAGATGGAATTGTATCTGGATTGGATTTCGGAACAGATACGGAAGTAATTGCCGATTTCCGATTGGCGATTGCCGATCAAGGATATACAATTATTTACGGTTGCAATTCGAACCCTTTAAGGTTCCAATTTGGAACCTTAAAAAGGGGTCAACACTCCAAGTATCTTCAGTATGTCTTTACCGAACACGGCGTGGCTCTGGTTTCAATAGATCTGTGTATATGACTTGCGCTCTAGAAATATCGAATAATATCCAATGAAAAATGACGCGATCATGACCGCCGGATTGATCGAGCAGCGTATATTCGTCACTCGAGGAATGAAAGTATTGATCGATCGGGACATCGCTGAACTTTATGACGTCGAGACGAAATATCTGAATCGACAAGTGAAACGAAATCCTGAAAGATTTCCCATGGAATTTGTATTTCAGTTGACCAGAAAAGAGAAAGCGGAACTGGTGACAAATTGGCACCGGTTTGCTTCGCTGAAACATTCTTCAACACTGCCATTTGCTTTTACGGAACATGGCATTGCTATGCTTGCAACAGTTTTGAAAAGCGATCGCGCGATCCGGATGAGCATTTTGATTGTCAAGACATTCGTCCGGTTGCGGGAAATCATCGCAAGCCACAAGGAGTTGTCTGAAAAATTCCAACTCCTCGAGAATAGGTTAGAAAAACACGACCAGGATATTCAGGCGATAGTAGAAGCGATTCGTCGCCTTCTCGAGCCTCCCGAGAAACCAAGCCGTTCAATCGGTTTCAAGGTCAGCGAACGGATAGCGAAGTACGAGGTTCCGAGAAAGAAAAGCAAGTAAAATGGTTTCGCTTTACGGTCGCAAATTGCGCCCCCAAAGAGACCTTCTGGTTCATTCCTAAATTTCCCCTCCGTTTAGTATATTACTTTCATGAAGAGAAGCTTTTTCATATCGATTCTCCTCCTCGTTGCGGGGCTAGCATCCTCCCATCCGCTTGGCATTTTCAGCATGAACCGCTACGCGCGTATTGAAGTTGCCGGCGATAAGCTCCGGGTGTATTATGTGATCGATGTCGCCGAAGTGCCGACCGTGAACGAACTCAAGACACTCGATGCAAATGGCGACGGCAAATACTCCTCCGACGAGATCGATGCCTACTTGAAAATGCGGATGCCGGCGGTCGTGAATCAGGTGAAACTGACCATCGATGGGGCTGCGACGCCGCTCACCATTGCGCAAAGTAAACTTTCGATGCCGGAAGGGCAGGGGGGAATGAAAACGCTCCGCATTGAATCGATCCTTGAGCCCCAAGGAACCATCAATGCGAATTCCTCACACACCATTCATCTTTCCGACGGAAATTTCATCGACCGGATCGGGTGGAAAGAAATTATTGCACGCGCTTCCGGCGGCGCGGTGATTACGAAAAGCTCCGTTCCCTCTGCCGATGTCTCTAACGAACTTCGGACCTATCCGCAGGACATGCTGTACACTCCGCTGCATGTCAGCGAAGCGGATGTGCAATGCACAACCGGCAGCGGGGGATTCTTCGCATCGACATTCTTGAATTCCACAGTCACACGGATCACGGATAGTTTTTCAGGATTGGTTTCTGCCAAAGAGTTAAGTCCGCCCGTTATAATTTTTTCTCTCCTCGCGGCTCTTTTCCTCGGCGCGGGACATGCGTTAACACCAGGACACGGTAAAACAATTGTCGGCGCATACCTCGTAGGCTCGCGCGGCACAGCGAAGCATGCCGTCATCCTTGGCCTTACGGTGACCGCAACGCACACGGTGGGGGTGTTCGCAATGGGGTTCATCGCGCTGTTTGCCTCACGGTATATCTTGCCGGAACAGTTATACCCGTGGCTCGGACTGATCTCGGGTTTGATCGTTGTCGGGATCGGCATTTCGCTTGTTCGGAAGCGGTGGCGGTTTGCGCGCGAACCTTTACACGACCATCCGCATGATCATAGTCAGACCGGACGTGCCCACCTGCCGCCTGACGATGCGCCGATTACGCTCCGATCGTTGCTTGGGCTTGGAATCTCCGGCGGTTTGCTGCCGTGTCCATCGGCGATTGTGGTGCTGCTCGGCGCAATCGCGCTGGGGAGGATCGCGTTCGGTTTATTGCTGATCGTTATGTTCAGCGTGGGCATGGCGGGCGTGTTAACGGGTATCGGGCTGATGATGGTCTATGCGAAAAAATTCTTCGAGCGGTTTCGAACGAATGGAGTTCTTATCCGCTGGCTGCCGTTGTTCAGTGCGCTGGTTGTCACCGTG
>DATGFY010000287.1:0-3631 GCA_035308785.1 Bacteroidota bacterium
ATGACGCACACGTTCAACTTTGCTTTCGCACACTCGCGCGCGCACGCCGCGCCAACGATTCCGCCTCCAATAATGACCACGTCGAACGTCTTCGCGCTCAACGCCGGATGCCCCAGCAGAACGGATCATTCTCATCCAAAATCAGCGTCGCTTCCGCGTCCACGTGCGCCGTTCCCGATATCGTCGGAATGATCTTGTCGCCCTCCAGCGTAATGCTTCCCTCGAACACGCTGCCGACGATGCTTTCCTGTTTCCACACGTCGCCCGGTTTCAACTTGCCATCGGCGTATAAACATGCCAACTTCGCGCTCGTTCCCGTTCCGCACGGCGAGCGGTCGTAACTTTTCCCCGGGCACAACACAAAATTTTTCGAGTCAGCGCCGGAGTTGGCCGAATCCGCAAACAGTTCGATGTGATCGATCTCCTGCCCACTCGCTCCCGTGATCTTATTGGCAGTCAGCGCCTGACGGATCTTCCACGTGAACTCCGTGAGTTCATCGATTCGGCTTATGTCGAGTTTCTGCCCGTGCTCCTTCACGAGAAAGAACCAGTTCCCGCCCCACGCAATGTCTCCGGAAATTTTCCCGATCCCCGGAACATCCACCGCAACATCTTTCGCGAGCCGGTAGCCCGCAACATTCCGCACCGAGACTGTGCCCGATGGATCCAGCCGCGCTTCGACCGTTCCCGCCGGCGTCTCTATTCTATGCGTGCCCGGCTTGATCCGATCCATATACGCGAGCGTCACCACCAGCCCGATCGTCCCGTGCCCGCACATCCCAAGGTAGCCGACGTTATTAAAAAAAATCACTCCCGCCGCCGAAGCGGCATCCACCGGCCTGCACAGCAGCGCCCCCACCATCGCATCCGAACCGCGCGGTTCGTTCACAATCGCCGACCGGTACTGATCGAACTCGTTCCGGAACCGCTCCAGCCGTTCTGCCATTGTCCCCGTTCCCAAATCGGGTCCGCCCTCGATGACCAGCCGCGTCGGCTCCCCGCCGGTGTGTGAATCTATAACTTTTATCTTGCGCATATGCTAATTAAATAGTCCTTGCCCCTCTCTCTTGAGAGAGGGGCGGTTTCGCCAAAGGCGAAACGGGGTGAGTTAGGCGGAGGCGTTGCAAACTGTCTCCGGGATTGCTTCGTCGCTTCTCTCCTCGCAATGACTAGTCCTTCTTATTTGTTCGTCTCATAAAACCGCCACCCCGACTTAAAATCCGCCGTCAACTTTTGATCCGTCAGCGCGGCGCGGACCATTTCAATGGGAATCGCATTCTGCTTCAGCACCGCATCGTTGAACTGGTGGTTCGTCATCTTTCCCCCGCCCACAACCTCTTTCTGCAGCGCGCGGAGTTGCAGCGCCCCAAGCATATACGCGCATTGATAGAGCGGCCCGTACCCGCCCTGCACCGATCGCCGCACTTCCGCCGTTGCATTATCGCGCTCGTGCCCGACTTTCTGTATCAAAAACTCAATCGCTTCTTGCGGCGTCATCTTGCCGAGATGGAAACTCAGCGAGAAGATGATCCGCGCGCACCGGTGCATCCTCCAGAACAGCATCCCGATTTTATTTTCGGGCGTCTTCGGAAATCCCAAATCCCAAAATGTCATCTCCCAGTACAGCGAACTGCCCTCCGACCAGAAGGGCGTGTAGAAAATTCCGCGGTAGGGCCGGTACCGCTCTTGCATGAATCCCTGCAGGTGATGCCCCGGGATTAATTCATGAAACACCGTCGCGCGCGCAAAATCGATGTTGTTCCCGCGCATGCTCATCATTTTCTGCTCGTGCTCCATCGTGTTCGTCGGGTACGATACCAATATCTGCTCGCCGCCCAAGAAAAACGGACTGTACTTTTGCTGCTCAGGCGTCAGCATGTCCATCCGCCACGTTTCCTTTGCCAGCGGCGGGATCGTGACAAGATCGTGGTCCTCCGTAAACTTGATCGCCTCCAGCGCAAGGTCGCGGATCATCGCCGGCTGCTTGCCCGGCTCGACGTAGTCGTGCTTCACATGCTCGAGCGCCTTGTGCCAGTCGTCGCCGTACCCCAGCTCGCGCGATGCGGTGATCATTTCTTTCTCGCACCACGCATATTCTTTGTTCGCGATGTCGATCAGCTCGTCGGGCGTGTAGGGGATCATCTCGAATGCAAGTTCGTTCATCAACGCCTCGCGCCCGATCGGATCGCCGAGGATCGCATCCGGATCGTCTGCGCGCACGCCCACGAATTTCTCTTTCAAGAACGCCGAATATGTTTTAAGGTCGGCATCGAACGCCTTATACGGCGCATCTACCCACCACGAAAACATCGGATCGTAGCCGTCGTAAAACGTAAACCACTCTTTCAACGCGCCCCGCAGCTCGTCGATTTCGTTCACCGCGCGGTTTGCTGCAATTTTTTCTTCCCTGCCGCCCGACTTGGTTTCAAGCGATTTTTCCAACACCTGAAGCTGCTTCGAAAGATTATTCATCGTTGCCGCCGCCGTAGCTCCGTCGATGAATTGCATCCGCTGCCGCGTCTCGCGCAAACGGATGATCGTATCCGCGAACGGCACGTACGGCGCCGCCTCCGCGATCGCCTTCGCCCGCGTCCCCAGCTCGCGCAGATGATGGTTGAGATAATTCTTGAACAAAAGATAATCCACCTTGCCGTCCTCGCTCAACCCGTCGAACGGCACCGCGCCTAATTGCTTCACCCATGAAGTGTAGAACTCCTTCATTCGCGCGTTCCGCGTCGGCGAAATGCTGATCGTATAAAACCGCTCCAAACTCCCGTCGTCCGAATTGAACCGCTCGATCATCGCCCGCAGCTCGCTGTGCGAGCTGTCGATGTCGCTCACCGAATCGTTCTTCGCAACGCTCATCTCCTGCGCCCGCACAAACCCAACGCACGCAAAAACAAAAACCGCAATAATCGGAAAAAATATTCTCGTTTTCAAAACAATCGCTCCAAATTAGTGATCTCTATAATATAATAATCTGATTTTTGGTATGGGTAATGTGAGTTCCTACTTCGCCGTGAAAAGCAACTCACCCCATTCCGCGCTTCTCCGAAGCGCGGAATTTCCCCTCTCTCAAGAAAGAGGGGATGAAAGAATCACGTCAGCGTCTCCCCCTCTCTCTTGAGAGAGGGGGCCGGGGGGTGAGTTGCTTTTGTGCAGCGGCACGCAATCCCAATGTTTCGCGTAGCAAGACCCCCACGGTTATTTCCCCTCCTCGCTTCTGAGGAGGGGACACGGCGAAGCCGAGGGGTGGTGCGTTCTTTCGCGTGGCACGCCTTTACGCACCCACCTCCTCTCCCTGCCTTCGGCAGGGTTTCTCCTCCTCATAACCGAGGAGGAGAGACGATCTCCATCTCGAAATCTCGCCTAATTGCTTGTGATCTGCCTGGATTTTGATTTTTGGGTTTTATTGGCGCTTGGTACTTGGTCCGCCAACGGCGGATTGGAGCTTCCGTTCATCCGGTCAAACGGGTGTTCCGTCGGATAATACATTTCTTTCGAATGATTAAACGACAGATCGGCTACCCCCATCATCTTCATCGCTTCCCAGATCGTCCGCCCCTCGTGCGAAAACGCCACCGCCGTATGGTGCGGAAATCGCTTCTCGATCAATACGTGCCGGTAGAAC